>JAUQWR010000033.1 GCA_030835065.1 Candidatus Kapaibacterium sp. | reverse complement strand
ACCGAGTTTGATGTTAAATCTGAAAAAATCATTATTGATTATATTAAATCTCATTTTCCAGATCATAATTTTCTTGCTGAGGAAAGCGGAAAATCAGGACTAAACCCTTCAGATAATATAAGATGGATTATTGATCCGCTTGATGGTACCGTCAATTTTGCACATAATCTTCCAATATTTTCTGTGAGTATTGCTGCCGAGCTCAACGGAGAAATACTTTGCGGTGTAATTTATCAACCTATTTTGCATGAGCTTTTTACTGCTAAAAAAGGGGAAGGTGCTTATCTCAATAACGAAAAATTATCTGTTACTTCGTGCAATGATATCAAAGGCTCTTTTTTAGTTACCGGCTTCCCTTACAATGTAGGTGATAATCCGGGCAACTGCGTTGAAGTATTTGTGGATATTGTGCAAATGGGTATTCCTGTGCGTCGTTTAGGTTCTGCTGCTCTTGATCTGGCATACGTTGCTGCTGGCAAATTTGATGGATTTTGGGAAATTGATCTCAAACCATGGGATGTTGCTGCTGGTATTCTTTTAGTGAAAGAAGCCGGCGGTAATGTGAGCAATTTCAACCGTGAACCTTATAAGTTAGGCGATAGGAGCTTATTAGCTACCAATGGTCTTATTCATGATTCAGCTGCTGAACTGATTACTACATGTCTTTTGGACAGAAAAAGATGATGATTAATTATAGAAGAATGTCGGGAGCCGGAAATCTTTTTGTTGTTCTCGACAATAGAGATTATCAACTAAATTTTTCTGCTTTGAGAGAATTAAGCATATTATTATGCAATAATGATGATTCTTTCAAAGCAGAAGGTTTAATTGCTCTAAATTCTTCAGATAATTTTGATTTTAATGTCAATTTTTATAATCCGGATGGTAGTTCCGGAATGATGTGTGGCAATGGTGGCAGAGTTGCTGTTAGATTTGCTATCGAATATGGTTTTATTGAACATGATAGCAAATGTACAAAATTTGAAATGGCATCTATTGCCTATAATGCCTTAATCTCTGATTTTATTAGCCTATTCTTCGATTATCCTAGATATTATGAAAATAACAAATCTGTTGATATTGATGGATCTTCAATTGTTGGTGATTTTGTTGATGTCGGAACTCAACATTTTGTTTATTTTAATCAATATGATTCAATCTTAGAATTTGACTCAATGGATATTCGTCAATTAGGTAAAAATATCAGATTTAGCAAAACTTTTGGAACTGTGGGAGCTAATGCTAATTTTGCTTGCGAATTCGATAATACTATCTATTTGAGAACTTACGAACGTGGAGTAGAGGCAGAGACAGGTGCTTGTGGCACCGGTGCTCTATCTACTGCTTATTCATTAGTAAAGAGATCTATTGTAGATTTTCCTGTTAAAATTATTCCTAGTTCTAAAGAAATGCTTATCATTGATGAAGATAAAGTATTGAATAAATTAATATTAAGCGGTCCTGCCCGCTTTTTAGATAACATAAATTATAATGTAGAATTTGATTATTAGGTTTGTATTATGGAATTATCCTTTTTCATAGAAAAATCGAAATTATTATTCGAAACAGTAAAAGAGCACAGACGAACTTTTCATAAAAATCCGGAATTATCCTTCCAAGAATTCAAAACCTCAACTTATATCAAAAATTATCTGACTAAACTATCAATCGAAAACTATTCATGCACAGAAACAGGTGTTGTTGGATTGATAGGCAAAGGCGATAAATGCGTTGGATTGAGGGCAGATATTGATGCTTTGCCAATTTTTGAAGAAAATGAAAGTGAATTCAAATCATTGAATAATGGAGTGATGCATGCTTGCGGGCATGATATGCACACTGCAATGCTTTTGGGAGCTGCCGAAATTTTGAAATCAATTGAAGATCAGCTTGGAGGATGTGTAAAATTAATATTTCAACCTGCAGAAGAATTAATACCAGGCGGAGCTTCTCTTATGATTAAAGAAGCAGTGCTCGAAAATCCTGCACCTAGCGCAATATTTGGACAGCATGTCAATCCATCAGACGAAGTAGGAAAGATAGCTTTGGCTGCTGGTCCGGTCATGGCTTCGGGAGATGAATTGTATTTTACAATTACTGGCAAAGGCTCTCATGCAGCTCAGCCTCATCTTGGAAATGATGCTGTTTTGGCGGCTTCGCATCTAGTTGTTTATCTTCAGTCATTCATTACAAAATTTCGTAATCCGCTTAATCCGGGCGTTTTATCAATTACAGCTATCAATGGTGGTGCGGCAACAAATATCTTTCCTGATAAAGTTCAACTATTAGGAACTCTGCGAACATTCGATAATAATTGGCGAGAATTTATTCATAATGAACTTCAAACAAAATGCAAAGAATTAGTTGGCTTATATAATTGTGAATTCGAATTAAAAATTAAAAAAGGTTATCCACCTTTAGTGAATAACCAATTTACTAGCGAATTTGCAAAAAATACTGCAATAGAACTTTTGGGAACTGATATGGTATTAGATTTTGAACCAAAAATGTGGGCAGAGGATTTTGCATATTTTGCAGAAAAAGTACCTTCCACTTTTTGGTTTGTAGGAATCAAACCAACAGATAAACAAGAAATACCACCATTGCACAATGCTAAATTCTGTCCTGACGAACAAGCACTAATCAATGGTACTGCAATGCTATGCGCAGCAGCAGTAAACTATCTAAAATAAATAAATAGACTCGGGGAATTAGAGA
>JAUQWR010000320.1 GCA_030835065.1 Candidatus Kapaibacterium sp. | reverse complement strand
ACTGCATATAAGTCAATAATACTTGGAGAAAAAGTTTATAAAAGAATTAAGCAGAATATTTTTTGGGCATTCTTTTATAATATACTATTGATACCAGTTGCCAGTGGTTTGTTACATCGTCCTTTTGGACTTCAAATATCTCCAGAAATTGCAGGTATTGCAATGGCTCTCAGCTCAATCACAGTAATTAGTATGTCTCTAAGCCTACGTTCCAGCAAATTATAATACTTAAATTACTATCTTCTTCTTAATTGATGATTTATCTGCAACAATAACATGAACGTAGTAGGTACCCTGTTTAATTTTTGCAATATCCAATGATAGGCTTGACTGCTGTTTGTCAATTACATGTTCAATCAAAGTTTTCCCATTTTCGTCTGTCAAAAGTATCTTATTCCCTATTTGAAATGTAGGATTAAGAGCAATCTCAATTAATTTCTTTTCTTTGTTCTTTTTTATTTCTATCATATATGTATTTAACTTAGCCATATAAGAATCATTGCTTTTTATACTGACTTTGTGAATTACAGTATCTTTTTTATCGCATTTTGAAGCAATTAAGCTTACCTTATATTCACCTGCTCGATTAAATTTATGGTCAGAGTTTAAATCAAAAGATTTTGTACCATCGCCAAAATCCCACTCATAATTCTTAGAATATTTTGAATTATTATTGAACATTACTTCATGACCATTTACTTCATAATTAAATTCAGCAATTGGTTGATATTTATATATATTATACAAAGATAAGCTATCGTAAACATATTGCTTGACAATTGATTTAATCTTATCAGCTTCCTCAGTTTTTAGATCATAATTATATTTAATATGCATCGGATTTTTCTGAAAAATGATAGTATAAAAACAAAGTGCCGAAGCATAAGAACCTTCTTTAGATGGATGAGAACCATCTCTATGATACAAATTAATTTCAGGATGTTTTTCTCTAATATGATACCATACTTTTCCTACAGGCGAAAGCCAAGACTCATTCATTTCTGCCATTTTTGAATATCTAAGACTAAGCAAACTATCCATTCCTTTGTAAGTGCAAACGTATTGCCATGATTTGCACATTGTAGAGTCGCCGTTCTTTCTTCCCCAAGTTTGATAGAATATTGTTTGTGCACATGGATTAAATTCCAATGCTAACTCATGTATTTTTTTTGCAAAGGGATATACTTCCTTTTGTACGTAATCATCATTAAAACTGGGTGCTTGGCTTTGCTCCTGTATAATAATATAATCCCAATTTGCTTCTTTAAGCTTCGATAATGTAATTTCATTATTTAAATGTTTTTGAAGAGAATATCCATCAGGTGCTGAAAATTCAGCTATTATGATTTCATTATTAGATTTTGCAATTTCTTGAAAGATATTTGGCATAACATTTACATGTGTATAGCTATTACCAATAAATAAAACCCTTTTTTTCGGTTTATCGTTTTCCTGAGCCAAACTAAAATTCAAACACAAAACTAAACCGTAAATAAGCAAAACAATGTTCTTCATTCCAATTTTCAAAAGTTCACTAACATACTATTACAAAATTAGATAATTTTAATAAAATAAAAGAATAAATATAAAAAAAGCCGGTAACAACCGGCAAATAGTAATATCTTTTTATCTTATACATAATCAATATTTGCAAAAGATCGTCTAATACCTTTTTTATACTCAACAGCTGAATATCCAGCAATCAGAATAATTCCTTCACGACTTTTATGCCGAATACCCCATTTTTCCCTGAATTGCTTAGCAGATTTTCCATTTTGTAAAAATGGATGAACAGCACCTATCATACAGTTGCCTAATCCCAATGATTCAGCGGCAAGCATAGCATAGGTAGCAGCAATAATAGGATCTGCCGGATCACTATACTCAGTTCCATAAAAATAAAATGCTAAAGGCGCATCATATAGCACCATATCAACATTATTTTCCAACGCATTAGAATATACACTTATCAATGGTTTTACAAAGTTCTTAAACATCTGAAAATTAATTTCTCCAATAAATGGTTTAAGAATTTTTAATATAAATTTTGAGCTCATCCATTTTTGCATTCTCAAGTATTTCACGAAATCAGTTGAAAATTCACGCACTTTTTCTTTTTTATCAAGTACAAGAACGTTAACGTCAGATGGAGGTATTCCCATGGGTGCGCTTTGTGCAGCTTTTAAGATATAATCGATTTTATCTTTTTCCACACACTTATCCAC
>JAUQWR010000319.1 GCA_030835065.1 Candidatus Kapaibacterium sp. | reverse complement strand
AGTATTGCGCTGGCGGAGGAAGAGGGACTCGAACCCCCACAGGGTTGCCCCCGGCGGTTTTCAAGACCGCTGCAATACCATTATGCGATTCCTCCATGACTCAAGGTCAACAGTTACAAAATTAAGACTTTTTCCTGAACTGCACAAGAAAAAAATGCAGACTTTGAATTTTTTTTTCATCCTTTTTTAACTTTTTCTGCACTTTATTTTTGCAAGTCCGTTATTTCCATCAACATAAATCGCAGCTTTCTTCAAACAAATTTTCTTCACTTTTCCAGTTATTTCTTCATTTATTGAATTGCTTTCAGTCAATAATCCTAACAATTCCTCTTTTCTGCAACTAATAAATGGCTTTTTTGAGTTAATCAAATTCATGAAAAAATGAGATCCGTAAGAATTTTCAATCCCATTTTCTGATGAGTACTCAATTATTCCTTTAAAATTTGATATATCTTTAAATTTTATACTTATGCCTAGATTTGAATCTTGACTTCCTAGTCTTGCTGGCGCTATCAAAATTGTAGTACAATTGATTTTGCTGTTCTCTTTGATAATTATATCTGCCATCGTAATTGATTCAGATGAATTATTAAATTCTTCAATAAATATTATATCATCGAATTCGAATAATCCATTCCCTAATGCTGGCTTTTCGAAAACAATCCAATCATCAAAGTCACAATTAGCTTTTGCTTCTATAATATTAACTTTTATTATTTCTTTTGATTGCAAAAAATTGATCTCAAATTCTTCACTTTTTATATTGATTGAATATTCAATTTGTATTGTTTCAGAAAAAAGTTTTTTACATATTTCAATAAATAGAGTGTGTTTTTCATTAAAATTATCATTTGAGAATATAAATTTTGGAAGTATATTATTCTTTAGATTTAATTCTAAATCATTAATTTTCTTCAAATCATTTTTTATGAAATCATAAGCATAGAAATAATGCTGATAAAAATTTTGATCAGCATCATTAAATGTTCTGGAATTATTAATTGGTGAAAATGTATATGAATATCCACCTTCTGCTATATAATTACCTAATCCATAGGCAAAAAAAGAAATGGGATCTTCCCTATCTGCTTTGAATCCAGGATAATAGTTAATTGTATTAGTATATGCCGAGAGTGTAGGATAAATATAATCATCAATTTTATTACCGCTTAATTCTTGTACGATTATAGAATAGTTTTTATCTATAAATATATTATCCATTTCACTTATTAATTCTTTTATTGAATCGTATAAGCTTTCTTTGTTGGATACTTTTGTAATAGAGATTCCTGCTGAGTAATTATCCGGATTGTCTTCAAAATCACAAGAGCTTCGCAAAACAAAAAAGTTAATATCATCAAAAAATTCATTAATTTTAGTTTCAATTACAAGAAAGTTAGACTTATTCAATCTAAAATCATCTATTAGTATTTTGTCTAATACAACAAATCTTGGGCAATTGAAGCAATCTAATTGAGGATAAAGCGAATTAGTGTACAAAAAATCTGCAAAAATAATTAGCGAATTAGCCTTGCTTCCAATATTCGATTTATTAAAAACAAGGTACTTATCTGAAGCCAATAAATTATTGAATTGCAATTCTTCAATTTTAGCTTTGATTTTGTTGTACTTAATTCTATTCATTGTTAAAATTTATAGATAATTCCTAGAGAAAATCCTAAACCATGATAAGAATAATCATCTCCAACTAACTTATCAAAATTCAAATTATAGGAAATTTTGGGTAAAGCATAGATATCTTTATCAGAATGCAGAGGCAAAATTGATGCAACCGATAGGCTGGTATTCAACATAATGGACTTTGCTTCAGGGATTTCTCCGCTGAATAACTTCATCAATTTTTTCTTATTTTCAGTAAATACCAAATAAGATGGAGAAAGAATCCTATCATGAACTTCTAAATCTGATTTGATATAGACCAATGGTTCAATGCCAAGCTCAAATCTAAAATAATTGCTTGGGTAATATACTGCAGAAAAAGGAATCGACAAATAATTTGCATAGCCGGAGCAACTCAACTTAAATTTAGCATCAATCAAAGTATCATATTTTCTATATTTTCGTGAATCTTCCTTCAAAAACTCAAAAAACTGACGCTCTAATCCTATTCCCACACAAAAAGAAAAGCTTTGATTATATTCATATTCATATTGAATTCTATATTTTAATACATTACCAGAACCAGAATTGAATGATTTAGCAAAAGATTTAAGCACCTTATCATTCTTCATATATGAGTATGAGGCTACAACATTAGTAATATCATACGAAATACCAAAATCATCTGATTTCAACTCAGTCGATGCGAGCAACAATAAAGCGAATAAAAGTAATTTCATTCAGTTAAATAATTAATTAAAAAATATAACAAAAACCATTTTATACTACAAATTAAATAATTTTTTTTAATCTGAGTAGTTTAAAAAGCTATAATAGTGAATAAATCAAAATAATATTGTTTTGTTTTTTATTTGAATAAATACTAACTTGCATTTTTGGGAACTAAATTTAAACTATAAAAATGGCGAAGAATAACAAAGAAGAATATAATCTATTGGAGCTTACTCCAATAAGAAATTATGAGCACGAAACAAATGACAAAGGACTGATTAATATATTAGTTCCAAAATTCAAAAACAGTTTTCTCAAAAGATTGATTCCAAGCAGCAAAAGTCAATTCATCAGAGCCAATCTTGATGAATTAGGGACTTGCACTTGGCTTGCAATGGATGGCAGCAACAATGTATCAAAAATTGCTGATATCGTTAGAGAAAAATTTGGCATAAAAGCAGAGCCAATCTTTGATAGGCTAAAAGTTTTCATGCTTCAATTAGAAAGAAACGGTTTTATATATTTTAAAGAATTAAAAAGGTGATAAAATGGCAAAAGTATTAGCCGGTTTGCAACCACAAAAAGTATGGGAATATTTCGAAGAAATTACTCAAATCCCTCACCCATCAAAAAAAGAAGAAAAAATCAGACAATATGTTATTGACTGGGCAAAAGCTAAAGGTTTTGAATGCAAAAGCGATGCTTTAGGCAACGTAGTTGTAAGAAAACCTGCTACTCCTGGCATGGAAAACCGTACACCTATTTGTATTCAAGGTCACTTGGATATGGTTTGCGAAAAAAATAGTGATGTAGAATTCGACTTTGATAATCAAGGTTTAAATATTTTTATCGATGGCGAATGGGTTAAAGCTAATG
>JAUQWR010000318.1 GCA_030835065.1 Candidatus Kapaibacterium sp. | reverse complement strand
CGTGGGCAAGAAACAGTTACGTTTACGCCTAAACGAGCACCAGCATCCATCAATGAATGAGCTACGTTGTTGCCATCGCCTACGTATGTCAATTTCAAACCTTCCAATTTGCCTTTGTGCTCATGGATTGTGAGGAAATCTGCCATAGCTTGGCATGGGTGTGAATAGTCTGTAAGACCATTGATGATTGGAATACGTGCAAATTTTGACATATCTTCAACAATGTGGTGTCCGAATGTACGGATCATGATACCTTGCACCATGCGTTCAAGATTTTTTGCTACGTCATGTACTGATTCGCGTTTGCCAAGGCTGATTTCGTTAGGTGATAGATATAATGAATAGCCACCTAATTGTTGGATACCAACATCAAAGCTTGTGCGTGTACGCAATGATGGTTTTTCAAAAATCAAAGCTAATGTTTCGCCTTCTAATGCTTTTGCATATTTACGGCGGTCAGCTTTCATATCTTTTGCTATTTCGAATGTTTTCCAGATTTCTTCTGTTGTCAAATCGAGAACTGAAAGAAAGTCTTTTTTCATTTTAATATCTCCTTTAAAAAATAAAAAAATATAATAAATAATTCAAATTCGAGAATTTATTAGTCAATTTAGAATAATGTCTGATATGTATTTATAATCAAATAGGGGCGTCAGTGGTGTAATGTTTGAATTGCATTATCTTGCCTGCTCGGGATCGTGGCAGACCTATGCCTGGCGAAGATACCCTTTCGGCATCGCCCGAACATAAATAATTATATATCTCTGCAATCCAATTCATTCATAACCGAAAATATTTCATCAAACTACAAAGATATGAAAAAACTCAATACCTACAAAACAAAACTTTCTTAATTTGAGTATTTACTAATAGTCCAACGAATAGTCGTTTTTGGCAATTGGAATACCAATTTCTACTTTTGTGAATTCTCCTAATTTAGTTTCAATATTAAACTTACCGCCATGCAGATCTAATAATCGCCTCACAATAGTCAAGCCCAAACCTGATCCTTGCTGCTCGTAGTAATGCCTGTCGAATTGTATATAAGCATCAATTTGGGCAATTTGCTCTTCTGCCATACCTCTGCCTTTGTCGATAAATCTTATATAATATATTTCTGAATCAATATGCGAATCTACGCTTATACCATTGCCTGGCTCAGAGTACTTCAAAGCATTATCCATCAGCTCTTCTACTATTTTCGACAAATATTCTTCGCTCATTGCTACTGCTGCTTCCACAAGATTTATACGGATTTCATCCATTCTATCAAAATGCGAAGCTTTAATCATTATACTTTCGTAAATATATGACTCTGCAGAAATTGTAATGTAATTTCTTAAAGCCGATAGTTCGCTTATATCACTGGAAATTACTGTTAGCTTGGCATAATACAAATAGTTTTCGAATAGGCGTTTGAGCCGCTCAGCAGAATTTTTAATATCAGTAATATATTCTACTAAATCTTCTGAAATACCCTCTTGAACAGCGAAATGTTGTATCAAATAATTTGAAAAACCAAGAATCTGATTGATTGGTGTTCTCACTTCATGTGGAATAGCCATACTGATGCTTGACTTGATATTTTCAATTTTCTCTCCAAGTTCGTGCTTTGACTTCGCTATTCCAATTGTTCTGCTAGCAACAAGTTGATCTACCATTTCCTGATTTCTTTTCTCATTTTCCTTTAGCATAAATTCATTAATCGAACCAGAAAAATAATTTGAGAAAAGATTTGTAAGGTTTATATATTGCAAATCAATATGAGTGTCTTTTTCGCTTGCTAATTCAATAATACCTATAGGTCCGGAAAGAGAAACAAGTGGTATAACGTATAATTCTTTTGAAGAAGGCAATGAATAATGAACTAATCTACCGGACATTAGTGCAGAACCTATTGTGCCACTTTCTACCAGACTATCATGAAGTGAATACCAAGTATTCATATCCATTGAACCCATAGATTCTTTAAGTTCAAATTCGAATGTTTCGTTATTAATTGCAAAAAAAGCAAGTCCTAAATAATTAGGAAATGAGCAGAGTACGTTGAGTCCGCTTTTTATCAAGCCAGACAACTTGTTTTCAGCTACACGATTATGCGAAAAATCAAAAACAGCTTCAAAAAAGTTGTTAAAATCATCACTAAAATCTTCAAATCTACTCATTATTAACCTATAGTTTTAATATTGAACTTGCCTGCATAAAAGCATTCATTATTGGATCATAAAGTTTTCTAAAAAATCCATTAGGAAAAGAAAAAGTATTCCAAACTTCAAAATTCGGGGTTTTAATGATATTATCGCCGGGATCGCCCAATTCTAGAAGTGTAGCTGTGGCATTTGCTAAATGAACACAAGCAATTAGTTGGTCAATTTTTCCATCGACAATGCCTACGTTGTGATATTTGATAGTATTCTTAAAGATCTGGGGTAATTTCCATTTAGTGGCAATCAATTCCCCAACATAATCATGATGTGCACCAAAAACTACTTTTTCGCATTGAACAATATTGAGGTTGTTTTCTTTAGCTTTTTGCTGAAGATCGCCATATTCTTTAGTGAATTCAGCA
>JAUQWR010000317.1 GCA_030835065.1 Candidatus Kapaibacterium sp. | reverse complement strand
GGATCAGGAATACTAGATGATAATGTAGAATATTTAAGTTTAATATCGATTGATTGAGAATCATCAAATGTACCTATAAACAAAGGATATGAAAATTTGAATTTTTTTGCTTCATCATTATTTCTCGATCTAGATACTTCTGCCCAAAACCAACCTTCCAGAGGTTCGTTTTCGATATATAATGGTTCTCTACCTTCAAAATAAATATTATCAAATTCAATATGTTGATTGATATATACTTTATTGAGTTTATTAGTTGTTTCTTTATAGTCTATCAAATCGCTCCTTAAAGGAGTTTTGTCATTATCAACGTAAAGGAAATATGGTTCATAATTGGAATAAGTATTAAACCAGGTAGTATCACCTTTGGGGCGAGATGCCCAAAAGTAGATAATATCATTTTCATCTAAAATTTGATTATCATCTTTAATATAAATTGATTGTTCGATTCCTTTGTGAATCAAATGAATTGAATTGCTTGCTATACTTTTGAATTCTGGCATTGTATTAAAAAGCTCCCGGCAATCGATTTTTGCGATTCCATCTCTGCTTGTATTGATTTTTGCATAAATGACATTAGGATTATACCAATAATTATCCTGAGTAGCATCTTTGATTTTTGGTTTATCAATTTTTAATCCTGAAACCTTCGAATAATTGATCAAATCAGAAAAAACAGATGATTCTGAGCTGCTTATAGAGTTATTAGCTTTTACTTTTCGGCCGTAATCAACAAATATCTCCATATTTTCTATAACAAATAGTTCATTTGTAATAGGATTGTATTCTATAGGATTAATGATTAAGTTAGCAACTCTTAAATCTCTTTGAATTCCCTTATTTGCAAAGAAAGCATTTATAGCAATGCTTGGAGAATTGATTTCATACCTTGCTACAAGTCTTTTTTCAAGTTTAATTATATTAATTTTTGTATCTTCGTCAGCCAGAGCAAGTCTAAAGTTGAAATTTGGGAAAATGCTGTTTGAAATTGGATTATTGACCCATTGATTATCTTTTAGAAGTTCAATTTTCCATGTATTGTTAATGTGTGAAATTTTCGGATTGATGTTAGTAAGTTTAATAGAAACGCCATTATCTTTATCGGATACTAAAACGTCTGCATTTGCAATATTTAATGATAATACTGCAAACAATATCAACCAAATATATTTCATATTTCCCCTATGTAAATATTTATTTTATTTAATAA
>JAUQWR010000316.1 GCA_030835065.1 Candidatus Kapaibacterium sp. | reverse complement strand
GCCACTAAAGAACCCATATCCAGTGAGATGATTTGTTGAGATTTTAAGTTTTCTGGCACATCTCCTGATGCAATTCTTAGAGCAATACCTTCTACAATTGCAGTTTTGCCGACACCTGGATCGCCAATCAATACAGGATTGTTTTTTGTTCGGCGTGACAATACTTGCAATACTCTTCTAATTTCATCTTCTCGACCAATTACTGGATCTAACTTTCCTCTGCGTGCCTCGTCGGTTAGGTTTCGACCATAACGAGTCAAAGATTGATACTTATCTTCAGGATTTTGATCAGTTACTCTTTGGTTGCCTCTTATATTTTTTAAAACTTTAAAAATGGCTTCCTTTTTAATTCCATTATTTCTAAGCATATCTCCTAAATCATTTTTTAAGTCTGCCATAGCAAGAAGAATATGCTCAACACTAACGAACTCGTCTTTTAGCAAATCAGCCTCTTTTTGTGCTTTGCCAAACAAGTCGTTCAACTGAGCCGAAATATAATTATTGGATATACCTGCAACTTTAGGGAGCTTGCTAATCAATTCGTTGGTTTTGATAAGTATTACATTCAGATCGGCACCAATTTGTTTGATTATATTTGGAATAACTCCATCAGAATCCTGAGCTAATGCTGCAAATACATGTATTGGCTCCAGAGACTGATTATTATAACTCTTTGCAATTTCGCCGGCTGTTTGTATCGATTCCTGCGCTTTTAATGTAAATTTTTGATAATTCATTTATTCTATCTCCGTCTTGTCCTTTTTCAATACATAAAATCGAAAAATTGTAAATATTATTTTTAAAAATATTATTCCCGACTTAGTTTTGTAGTTTTAAATTATTGGATTTGCAAATGTTTGATATTGATATAAATGAATTTGACTATAATCTGCCATCAGAAAAAATTGCCGAATACCCAGTGGAGCAGCGGGACAAGAGTAAATTATTAGTTGCATTTGCTAATGAATCAAAGATTGAAAATAGATCGTTTGATTGTATCGATCAATATATACCTGATAATTCATTACTAGTTGTTAATTCGACAAAAGTGATTGCTGCCAGACTTAATATGTATAAACCTACCGGTGGAGCTGCCGAATTGCTGTGCATCAGTCCTATTAGCCCTTCAGTCGATCCACAGATTGTAATGTCTGAGAAAAATGAATGTGTTTGGGAGTGCATCTTGGGAGGTAGAAACATCAAACAAGGCATGATACTTGAAGCAGGGCATGGCGAACTGAAGTTGTTTGCAGAAATAATTAAAAAAACAGATAATATAGTTAAAGCTAAGATAAAGTGGAATAATAATAATCTAAGTTTTGCAGAGCTTATATCAATGCTTGGCAAAGTACCGCTTCCTCCATATATAAAACGCGAGGCAGCGCAAGAAGATATTGAGCGATATCAAACTGTATTTGCAGATAAATCCGGTTCTGTAGCTGCTCCAACTGCCGGTTTGCATTTTACTCCAAATGTTTTGGATAGATTACAACAAAAAGGAATATCTCGGGCAGAGATGGTTCTACATGTTGGTCCTGGTACTTTTCTTCCAATTGAAAATGATGTGAAATCTCATAAAATGCATAGCGAACAGATTTTTGTTTCTAAAAATGAGATTGAAAAGATTTATAATGAATTATCTAAATCTAATCCTTTTATTACTGCAACAGGAACTACATCTTTGCGTACACTCGAATCACTTTATTGGGTGGGTTTGAAAATAAATAGGGGAGAGTTAGTTGCAAATAATCAGGATGATTTGTTGTTGGACCAGCATGAGCCTTATCAATATACTGATAATAATATTATTAATACAAAAGCATCATTTGAATCGATTTTAGAATATTTGACAGCTAATAAACTTGAACAGATAGCCGGAAGGACCAGACTATTTGTTATGCCCGGCTATAAAATTAAAACTGCAAATGCACTAATAACAAATTTTCATCTTCCAAAAAGTACTTTGTTGCTTTTGGTTTCAGCATTTATTGGTCGAAATTTTTGGAAGCAAATTTATGATTATGCTTTAAATAGTGATTATAGATTCTTGAGTTATGGAGATTCATCCCTTCTAATCAGATAAATTTAAATATTTAGAATTGTAATTCGTATCATTAATAAAGTTTGTTGAACCTAAATGATGAATATGAAAGTAAAAATATTAATAATTGGTCTGATAATAAGTGCATGCTCAACATTTTCGGGACCAAAGTATAGTGGACCAATTAGCAGCAATTTCGATGGAAAGCAGTTCATCAATCAAGATAGTTCGGAATCTCGGAGTTTTTGGGATTTTATTTGGTGGCGTTTGTTCAAGGAAGATGGACTTTGGCTAAAAGATTTTTCTGACATCTATGGCTCTAAACCATTTGATTTTGTTCCTGATGATTCACTTAGGGTTACTTTTATCAATCATTCTACTGTATTGCTGCAATATGACAGTTTAAATATTTTGACTGATCCCGTTTGGTCTGATATTGTAAGTCCTGTGTTTTTTATTGGTCCTGAACGTCATAGAAATCCCGGAATCAAATTTGAGGATTTGCCAAAAATTCATGTTGTGTTGTTGAGTCATAATCATTACGATCATTGGGATTATCCTACAATTATGGCTCTCAATGAAGTACATAAGCCATTATTTGTCGTATCTTTAGGCAATAAACCATTGATGGAATCCTATGGTATTAGTAATTGTGTTGAATTGGATTGGTGGCAGGATTTCCAAAATTCAAGTTTTAAAGTAACTGCTGTTCCTGCAAGACATTTTGCAAATCGAGGCTTAGACGATAGGAATACTACATTATGGGTTGGATACGTTTTGCATACAAAAGGTGGACCAGTTTTTTTTGCTGGTGATACCGGTTGGGGCAAGCATTTTGAGCAAATCAGCCAAAAATTTGCTCCTATGAGATTTTCTATGATACCAATTGGTGCCTACAAGCCACGATGGTTTATGGATCCTGTTCATACTTCACCCAAAGAAGCTGTTATGGCTCATAAATTAGTGAAATCAAAATTTACAATGGGCATTCACTTCGGCACTTTTAAGCAAGCTGACGATAGTCAAGACGATCCGGTGAATGACCTTATCAAAGAACGCGAAAAAGATAGCGAGCTTAGTAATTTTGTTGTTTTCAGGCACGGAAGACCAGTTTGGATACCTAAATTGAATCCATGATATATTTAGATATTTAGCTTATAAAGATTAAAATTTGATATTATATTATTAATTTTAATCTTTTTTGCATATTTTAGCCTTTGTGTGATTTAAAATTGAAGTTGTTATATTCATTTTTATGAATTAATTCATCTAAATTTTAATGAGTAAAAATATGATTTGATTTTCAAGGAGCCAAAATGGAATGTATTTTTTTGCCGGATTTGCAAGCTGATGATACATTTATTGACAAGATTTCAATTGAGGAATCTAAACATTTAAAAGCATTACATATTAATTCAGGCGATAATATTTTGGCTGTAAATGGTAAAGGATTTGCCTTTGAATTACTGATTAATAGATTAAATAAAAATGATTATTCTGCTTCAGTTGTTAGAATTCTCGAAAATTATGGTGAAAATGAATATAAATTAGGGCTTGCAATTGGTATTCTCGACGATAGTTCCAGACTTGAATTTGCTTTAGAAAAATCTATAGAATTAGGTATTAGTGATTTTTATCCATTAATCACTAAATTTTCACAAAAAAAGAATGTAAAAGTAGAAAGGCTTGTAGCAAAATCAATTGCTGCAATCAAGCAATGCAAGCGTAGTAAATTGCCAATAATTCATCCTGCAACTAAACTCGATAATATTTTTCTTGATTCGATTATTAATACTCAAATAATTTTAGCTGATGAGCATGGCGATGATCCTCGAAATACATGTATGAATTCCAATAGAATTGTGTTTGTCGGACCCGAAGGAGGATTTAATCAATCAGAAATAGAATTAATAAAGAGTAAAAATCCTATCCTATGGAAATTTGGGAATAGGCGACTGAGAGCTGAAACAGCCGCTGTAGCCGCAATAAGCTTTGCTTCTTGTTGATTATTTATTAAAATGTAACGTTGATAAAGAATTTATATAATATACAAAAATGGCTTTAATAGAATAATTACTATTAAAGCCATTTTACAATCATTATATCAGATTATTTTTTCTTATGATTTTTAGCAATTTTTTGAGCTTCGCTAAATAAATTCATAGCTTTTTGCAATTGTTTGTCCACTTTAGTAAAAATAACAGACTGAGCCGATCGATCCCAATTAATATTTGCAATTACAGCTTTGATTGCAGTCTTAATATAATCTTTATCGATTTCGTATTCTGTATCATTCCACTTAACGCCTTTAGTTTCGGCAAGTTTTTTGAATTCAGCTAAATCCGATTCAGTTAAATCAAATTCTTTAAAGAATTTATTGAAATCGCCATTATATTTTTCTTTGATTTTTTTGCCGCTTCCAAGTATATTATTTACATATTCGTTAAATAAACCTTTCATTCTAAGCTGAATGCTAAAATCAGTGATTGTATCTGATTTGATAATATAATCAGGAGTAATACCACCACCGCCTAACACAGTGCGTCCGCCACGTGTTTTATATATTGGAATCGAATCAAGATTTACAATATCTTCTTTGGACTTACCTTCGTTGTCCTTAGCCAAATTTTTCTTGATTTTTTCTAAAGCATGATCCATATTTGAACCTTCTTCGAGTTCAAGTCTTCCCAAAAGGCTTCTGTATCCAGCTTTATCTTTATAAGGACGCTGGATGCTTCTTCCAGATGGAGTATAATATCTAGAAATTGTGAGTCTAAATGCAGAACCATCAGGAATATCATACTGACGTTGAACCAAACCTTTACCGAAGGAAGTAGTACCAACAATAAGACCTCTATCCAAATCCTGAATTGCACCAGACACAATTTCGCTAGCAGAAGCAGATCCTGCATTAATCATAACGATAAGCGGAATATCTTCTAAAGCATTACCAGGGCTGGAAGTATAAACTTCGTCAAACTCTTCGTATCTACCTTTTGTATAAACAATTGTATCGCCTTGGTTTGGCAAAAATTCGTCTGCCATAGCAAAAGCCTGCTGCAAATAGCCACCAGGATTGCCTCTCAAGTCGAGAATCAGCTTCTTCATACCTAGTGATTTGAGCTTTTGTGCAGCTTCCATCATTTCTTTATGTGTTGTTTGGGCAAATCTATTAACTGCAATTACGCCGATATCTGTACCGGGAATCACATAAGAAGCATCCACACTAAAGAAAGGAATTTTGTCGCGTACTATTGAAAAGTGAAGCAAATTAGGATTTCCGTTGCGGAAAATATCTAATTCTACTTTTGTTCCTTTAGGACCGCGAAGTTTTTTGGGAACTTGGCTGCGTTGGATACCAACGGCATTTTCGCCATCGATCTTAACAATTTTGTCCCCGGCTAAAATACCTTTTTCCTCACTAGGACCTCCTGCTATTGGAGTAATAACAGTCAAAGTATCGCTTAAAATGTCGAATTCTACTCCAATACCATCAAAACTTCCCTGCATATCTTCATTGACCGATTTCATTTCGTCAGCTGAAATATATACTGAATGCGGATCTAACTCGTTGAGCATGCCTTTGACGGCTGCTTCGGTTAGAGTCGATGGATCGACTTTATCCACATAA
>JAUQWR010000315.1 GCA_030835065.1 Candidatus Kapaibacterium sp. | reverse complement strand
GAGTTTCTTAAAGAGCACGAATCAAAACTTATTGAAGCTGAAGCCAAATATAGTGTTCCAAAAGAAGTTATTGCTTCAATATTATGGATAGAAACCAAACATGGTAATTTTTTAGGCTCTAATCATATTATTAGTGTTTATTTGAGCACTGCTCTTGCAAATGAGCAAAAGTATATTGATATGAATATAAAAGAGCTTGAAAAGACCTTTGAGGGCGATAGCAGCGAACTTGCCAAGCTAAAAGACAAAATTATTGCTCGTGCAAATAAAAAAGCAAATTGGGCTTTGAATGAATTGATCGCTCTTAAAGATATGAAATTGAAAAATGTAAATATATCAAAGCTAAAAGGATCTTGGGCTGGTGCTTTTGGTATGCCTCAATTCTTGCCCAGTTCTTACCTAAAATTAGCTGTTGATGGTAATAATGATGGCAATATCAACTTATTTGATGTCGATGATGCTATTTTTAGTGTTGCAAATTATTTAAATAAAAACGGATGGTCTGAGGATGTGAATAAACAATCTAAAGCTGTCTTTTCTTATAATAACTCCGCCGACTATGTCCAAGCTGTTTTAAAACTCGCTGAATTATCAAAATAATACTCTAAGTCCATTTTTTTTCTTAATTTTGAATAATGTTTTAATACAATTTCTTAAATTTTGGAGAAAAAATGGTTCCACGTTATACCAGACAAGAAATCGATCATATTTGGTCTGATGAAAATAAATATCAAATATGGCTCGAAGTTGAATTATTGGCTTGCGAAGCCCAAGCAGAGCTTGGCTTGATACCTCAAGAAGATATCAAGATAATGAGAGAAAAAGCACAAATTAATGTAAATAGAATTTTAGAAATCGAAGAAAAAACTAAGCATGACGTTATTGCATTCCTTACTTGTGTAGAAGAATTTGTGGGCGAACCATCAAGATTTATTCACCTTGGTATGACTTCCAGCGATGTTTTAGACACTGCTTTTGCAGTTCAAATCAAACAAGCAGGCGAAATTATCTTGAATGATTTGAAAAAATTTGCTGAAGTTTTGGCTCGCAAAGCTAAAGAGTTCAAATATACTGTTTGTATCGGAAGAAGCCATGGTATTCATGCTGAACCAACTACTTTTGGGCTTAAACTTGCACTTTGGTATGATGAATGTATTCGTAATATAAAAAGATTAGAATCTGCTATCGATGAAGTGGCTGTTGGTAAAATTAATGGTGCTGTTGGTACTTTCGAACATATTTCTCCTAAAGTAGAAGAATATGTCTGCGAAAAACTTGGTTTGAAACCTGCTGCTATTACTACTCAGGTAATTCAAAGAGATAGACATGCAAACTTTATGAATGTTATTGCTTTGATTGGTTCTATGCTCGAAAAAGTTGCCATCGAAATTCGTCATTTGCAGAGAACTGAAGTGTTAGAGGCTGAAGAATATTTTTCTGAAGGACAAAAAGGCAGCTCTGCTATGCCACATAAAAGAAATCCAATTAGCTCTGAAAATATCAGCGGCCAAGCAAGAATTTTGAGAACTAATGCCTTAGCTTCCATCGAAAATAATGCACTCTGGCACGAAAGAGATATTTCGCATAGTAGTGTCGAAAGATACATTTTCCCTGATTCTACTGCTGCTTGTAATTATTCTATCAATAGAGCTATTACTCTTATTGACAAACTTATTGTATATCCTGAAAATATGAAAAAAAATATGGATATTACTTTAGGCCTTTATAATTCACAGAAGATTTTGCTTCATCTTGCTAAATTAGGTTTGAAACGCCAAACTGCATATGAGATGGTCCAAAAATCTGCTATGCGCACCTGGAAAGAAAAAGTTCCTTTCTTGCAGACTTTAAAAGAAAATGAAGATATTTGTAAATATATCAAACAAGATGAGCTTGAAGGTTTGTTTGGTTATGATGAAATCTTCAAAAGTGTAGATTATATTTTTGAGAGACTCGAGATTAAATAAATATAAATCTTAATAAAAAAAATATTGGCTTTAAATTTTCATTTATGATTTTTTAAAGCCAATTTTTTTGTTTGTAATTTAAAATAATTCATTATTTTTGTTGTATATAACTCTCTTAAAAATAAATAATTAGAGGTAATTATGAAGCGCTTTATTCTGTTACTGCTAATCTTCTTATGTCCAATCATAAGTTCTGCTTATTGGGAAGAGCTAAGTGGAGGTATGAAAGGTGATTCAATAATTAATATTACTAAAATCAACAATTTTATGTTTATTGCTACCAATCAAGGACTATTCCAATCTACTGATAATCTCTATAAGTACAATCAAATTTTCTTAGATCCCAAAATTGATAGTTTAGATTATTTTCACAATATTAATTTTATTGGTTTTCATAAAAATCGATTGTTTGTTACTACCGAAAAGCAAGGTTTCTTCTTTTCAGATGACT
>JAUQWR010000314.1 GCA_030835065.1 Candidatus Kapaibacterium sp. | reverse complement strand
GCGACAAGCATTTTTATGATTACTTCACTTCTACCTTTGGTGGTGGGCTGTCAGGAAGTATTTTAAAAGAAAATTCTTATAAAATTGCTTCAATTGCTGCTGCTTATATCAAAGAAAAAAATCTTAAAAAAGAATTCCATGTGATTCGCACTGGTGGAGTTTCCGACATACACGATATTAAAGATTCCAAACATGCAGGTATTTCGCTTAATCAATGGTTTTCCGGATATTTCGAATCATTTGCTAGATATGGACACGACTTATATAAAGAGATTTTCTCTTAATCTAAAACAATTTAAAATCGATTAAACTAATGGCATAGTATTTTCTTAATACTATGCTGTTTTGTTTTTAGATTAATTTGCGGCTGTTTATAAAATGAAAAGTAAATATTGGATTATATGTATAGTAGCATTGGCAGCAGTTTTGCAGTCTTGCGTCACTCCATCTAAATGCCCTAAAGCTCCAGCTCAAGGCAATATGGGTTCAATATTCAACTCAGACCTTGACGAATATTCGCCACATTTTTTTGATGGCAACCTCTATTTTACAGCTACTCGCAAAGATCAAAAAAAAGAAGAAACTATTTATAAATCAAAATTTGAAAATGGTAAATTTTCTAATCCTACGGTAGATACCACTCTTCCCTTAAAATTTTACCAAAATAGTGGATTGCCTTACTTTTTTAGAAGAGCCGATGGAGTAGTAGAGCTTTACTTTGCTGCAATTTCTAAAGAAAGCAAACGAGTAAATCGAGATATTTATTACTCAGAACTAAAAGATGGAGTTTGGAGCAAGCCTACTCCAATTAGAGAAATCAATTCAAGCGCTTACGAATCTCATCCTGCTCTTTCAGCAGATGGCAAAACTTTAATTTTTTCTTCGGATAGAGAAGGTGGTTTGGGAGAAATTGATTTATATATTAGCCGAAGAGATGAAAATGGTAAATGGACTAAACCGCTAAATCTTGGAAAAAATATAAATACAGCATTAAACGAAATTACACCTTTCATTTCTAAAGATGGTTTGCTGTATTTTGCTTCTCAGGGTTATTCTCAAAAAAAGAACTATGAACTGATTAAAGCCGAACCAAATCCCGAGTCTTTATGGACAGCATCAAAAGCGCTTTTTGCTCCGGCAAATACAGAGTTTGACGAAACCGGTCCGGCAATTTTTCAGGATAAAATCTATCTTGCATCTAACCGCCGTGGTGGCTGTGGTGGAAGAGATTTGTATGCTTTCCAATTATGTGGCAATGCCAGGCTCGATGGCGAAATTACTTCTAAATCTGCAGATACTGATTTAGAAGGTAAAGTCGAATTATTGAGCACTGAAGGAGAACTCTGGCAATCAAAAAAAGTAGACAAGTCAGGTCTGTTCTCATTTAATTTGATGCCGATGAATGAATATGTTGTCAAGTTTACTAATAATTGTGGACAAACTGCAGAGCAGCAAAGGTTTTTAGTGCCTTGCAACGATTCCAATTTTGTAGTGATTAAAACCCAAATTGAAATAAATTCTGAAAATGAACTTAATCTATCTGAAGCTTCGGTTCCCTTCTTTGTAACCGGATATTATTTGCCGAATACTTCCGAAAACTTAGAAGCACTCCGCCTAAAATTTGCTTATAATATGATAGGTAATGATCTAAGTACTAAATATGTAGAAAATCCCGGTGCTAAATATGATGAATATGCACCTGAAGTAGAAAAAACATTAGATCAAGCTGCAGAT
This sequence comes from Candidatus Kapaibacterium sp., assembly GCA_030835065.1. Lineage (GTDB taxonomy): Bacteria > Bacteroidota > Ignavibacteria > Kapaibacteriales > UBA2268 > JAUQWR01. Next base: position 8,131 of record JAUQWR010000314.1, on the reverse strand, counting down.
TTTATTCTTAATACTGTCTCGAATATGAAAGGTATTTGCAATAAACTGGAAAATAATAATATTAGAATTAAAATTACAGGATATGCCGATCCTCGCCCTATTTCTAAAGATGCTGTTTATTTTGATTTTAATATTGAAGACGAAGAATATAATTTTAAGCTCGAAAAAGGAACCGCAATGGACAACAATTTATTATCTAAGTTGAGAGCCTATTTCACTGCAAAACATTTTGAAAAGCTTCTAATGCAACATCCGGAATACAACTCTATTAAAGATAAAATAAATTGGACAGTAGAAGGTATGGGAGTAGATACATCAGACTCGAGCTACGAAGAAAAACGTAGAGTAAATATTAAAATCGAGTTAGAGCAAAATTAATGTTATTCTGTAATAGCAAAAAACACTTCTTCATCGAATTTTTCAGACACAGTTACTCTATAACGATATGTTGGTGGTTTGCTTGATATCACTTCATATTTTAACAAATTCCATCCTCTTTTTACGTTTATATCCATAAGATAACCATTAGCATCGCAAATTAAATTAGCATTCTCATATGCACATATCCAAACATGCTTTTTTTTATGCTCTCTATACAAACTGTCTGTGTAGGCTTGCACAGATACATTATATGCAACCATTCCAGTATCATTGAACCCAGTCACAAAAAATGATAGTGGAGCGATCCCTTTGTAATTACCATTAATGGTATTACTAAAAAAATAATATGGCTCAAAAGACTTGTAATCTAATACCGATGGCAAATCAAGTTCAAATGTTCCATCATCATTAATTACTGAAGTATCTATTGCTCGTGGAAAATTATATCTCAATGTAATAATGGCATTTTTCTTATTCCAAGGAATTTTTACACTATTTACTCCACCCCCAATTTTTTTTAATATAAACAACTTACCTTTAATTTTATCAGGTTTTACAATAACATTTAAATTAAACTCAGGTTCCTCGTTCGATACAGTATTTTCCTTGCATGATATAATCAATAAGCCAATAGCTAAAAATAATACTATTCTATTTAATAATCTGAAATTTGCCATAATAATCATATTTTTTATCTCTATTATACTTTCTCAAATTTATATATTTTTTTTATATCTACAAAAAAACCGAACAATCACTCATTCGGTTTTTTTATTTTTTTCTAATTTTTTTAGAAATGCAGATTTATAAAATCGTCGTTTTTCTTTATTACAAAAGTATAACTGTTGTTTTGGTTTGTTTCCCTGCTCATTATATTCCAACCTTTATTGAAATCTAAATCATAAGTATCTTCAGAAAAGCTATTTTTACCTTTCGCTGTACCCGATTTTGTGAATGCGACTAGAGAATAAGAAGTCTTGTAGCCATTGTAAGTATTATCTACAAAATCATTAAAAATCAATTTAACATTCTTTTGAGAACCATTATCGCTATATTCAGCTTCGATATATAATGGCATAGTATGTTCTACATCACTTGGATTTGTATTGACTCCCAAAAGAGTTGATGTAGAAGCAAACAATTCGGCTTTGACTTTTTCAGGCAATTTAACAGAGAAACTTCCATCAGCAGAAATTGTTCCTTCAGCAATCAAATCCGTTACGCTCAAACTGAATTTTATTTTTCCTACGCCATAGCTCCAATCGATTAAGTTATAGATTTTATTAACTGCATCATACTTTTTTTGCTTAATCTTGCCGCTAATTGTTCGCGAACCAATCGCTACTTCGCCAGAATTGCCTGTACCAGCCGGATTTGAATCATCATCTTCCGAACATGAAACAAATGCCAATGACAAAACTAATAAAAACACGCTCAGTGTTTTTCTAAACATAAAACCTCCTAGTGAAAATGAAAAAAAAGTCCATGTTTTGGACTTTACTATATTTTTATAGTATCAATAAATTCAATATATAAATTTTTTAAATTAAAATAAAATTTAATATTTTTTAGATCATAAAGTCATAAAAACTTTATAAATTTGAATGATTTTATTAATTAAAGGGATGATATAAATGAAAAACATCTACAAATTAATTTTCTTTTTTTCAATTTTTTCATTAGCCATAGTCAGGCCCAATTTTGCAGAAGACAAATTAGATAAAATTTTGGAATCGCAAAAGGCACGAAAAGCTTACGAAAGATTGAAAGAATCCGCTCATCCTAGTCCAGACCCTGAACTCATGGAAAGAGCAAAACCCAATTTATCCCCACTTATACAAGGCAATGATCTACCAGAATTTATGAACATTAGCCTTATAGACGATGAAAAATCAGAATCGCAAAGAATGCAAAACGAATCTTCGATTGCAATCAACCCTAAAAATCCTAACGTACTGATAGGATCAGCCGTTGACTATAGAAACAACTCCTCTACACATGTATACATCTCAAAAGATGGAGGTAAAACATGGATAAACAAAGATCTAGGAAAAGTAAACAACACATGGAGATCTTCAAACGATCCATCTGTTACTTTTGATGCCGATGGTGTCGGCTATCTTGTTTATGGTGGATTTGGCATAATGAAAGATTCGCTTTCTATGTCTTTCGGCGAAAATGGTGTTTTTCTATCAAAAACTACTGATAATGGCGAAACTTGGAAGACTCATATTCCTGTTATTATTCATCAAGGCTACCAGTCTTTGGATTCCAACTTCGAAGACAAATATTATATTCAAGCCGACAACTCTCCAAGCAGCCCTTATTTCAAACATTTGTATATTCCATGGAAAAGAGTTACTCCTAAAGATTCTGCTACTCAAATAGTGATTTCAAAATCTACTGATGCCGGCGAAACTTGGTCTGTACCTCTTCCAGTAAGCGAAAGACTTTCAGGAAGCTCAGAAGATACTACTTTCGGGCAAAGCTTTCCTCTTACTACAACCGGACCCAATGGCGAAGTTTATCTTGTGTGGAACCATGGAGTAAATCATGCTGTTGGTTTTTCAAAATCTCTTGATGGTGGCAAAACATTTACCACTCCAAGAATGATTCATAAATATAATATTTTCGGTGAAACCAGATACTTGGAAGGTCAAGGCTATAGACATACTCTTAAAGGAAAAGTCCGTGCTGAAGCTTATCCTGCTTTAGTTTGCGACATTACTGAAGGTCCTCGTCGTGGCAATATTTATTTAGTTTGGGCTGCAGATAATCCTCCGAATATTTATTTTTCTAAATCTACTGATAAAGGCGAAAATTGGTCTTCACCAAAAATTGTTCATTCAGATTCTAAAAACGACCAATTCTGGGCTTGGATTGCTATTGATAATACCAACGGCGACTTGGCTGTTATGTATTTCGATAGCCGCAGAGATCCTGAAAATATGCTTGTCGAATGTTTTGTGTCTTATTCTTCAGATGGTGGTGATACTTGGATTGATAAACCGGCTTCGGATATAGGTCATGATTTAAGAAAAAATCCTTTCCTAGGTAATGCTTTTGCTGGCGATTATAGCGGTTGTGCTTTCCATAATGGCTATATATTCCCTTCTTGGGTTGATATGAGAAATACTGAAAAAGACATTACTGATAGTGATGTTTATACTGCTGTTATAAACACTAATGCTCCTGAAGCCCCTTATGATTTCAAGGCAAATATTATAGCTGAAGAACCTGAAAAATTGAACCTCACTTGGAAAAACCCAAGCAAACGTGCTTTTGGGCAGCCACTCCAATCTAAAGATTATGTGTTGCGCCTTTTTAGAGAAACTACTCTTATCGCTACTTTGCCAGGAGGTACCGAAAGCTATGATGATAAAGATTTAGAACCATACAAAAAGTATAATTATTCCATTTACGCTGTCGCAAACAATGATTCGAGTATTGCTCGAAACACTTGGTCTTATGCTGGTGGTGCTAAAGAACCTGCTCAAACTTTTGTAGATTCCTACTCTGCTAATTCTAGTTATCAAGTAACTTTCAAAGCAATTATGCCTTCGCTTAGAGCCGATAGCGTTACAGCTCTCAAAAATTTGAAATCAGTCAATGTTTATCGTAACCGTACTTTTATTAAGAAAGTAGAAGTTCAACCCGGCGATGCAGGCAAAACTATTGATATTATTGATGATGCTCCTGAAAAAGGCTATTTCCGATATGTATTGATAGCTGAAGATGAATACGGCAATCGTGGTATTCCTAGCCCTGAATACATCGTTTATTCTGATGAAATCAGATTGCCTGATTCAAAAATTGAAACTTTCGACTCTCAATTGCCAAAATACTTTGTTGGTGGAAAATGGGCTAACTACAACAAAAACTATTTCTCTTCGCCCAATTGCTTTGCAAATTCTCCTTCAGGTAAATATCCTACATTCCAGAAAGATACTTTTATGATATTTCCTGTCAAGACAGACAACAAAGAATACTACCTTCAGTTCTACCATGCAGCTTTTGTTGATCCTAACGATACTGCTGTTGTAGAATACTCAATAGATTATGGAAAAACCTGGTCAAATGTTTTTGTGAATAATACTGCAGCATACGACAAAAGCATGAATACTCTTTGGAATGATGGAAGTTTAGAAAATGCAGATTTTTATTTACAGAGATTACAACTTCCTATCACTGATAAAAACATTTTCCTACGATTTAGATTCGGTGCCAATAATTTTAAAAATGATTTAGGTTGGTTTGTCGATAATATTGAAATCAAAGAAGGTACTGTCGGTATAATTGATGATAAGACTGATAATGAAGCATTCTTAGTCTATCCCAATCCGGCACAAGATTACCTGAGAATTCACAAACTCGATTCTGAAATCAATAAATCGAGCATATCAATAAGCAATTCGCTTGGCGAAATTATTTTCCAAATTGAATCTGATCAAGAAGAAACTCTGATTGATGTTGCTAATTATCCATCAGGTTTGTATTTTATTGAAATAAAATCTGACCAAACCTATGGAATAAAAAAGAAACTATTAATAACAAAATAATTTTAAAAAGGGCTGTTTCATTTGATTCAGCCCTTTTTTTTAGTCTTCAAAGTCAGATTTATCAAGATTTCTTTTATCATCAATACTAAAAACAGCTCCAATCACTCTTTTTTCTTCATCAAATATTGGCGATGCATTTATATATACAATTTTATCATTATTAACAGTGATATACTTTACTTTATAATTATATAAAGCCTGTTTGCTGTTTATCACTTTCTCAAGAGGAAATTCTACTTGTACTTCTTTCCCATTTTCTTTGCGATAAAACTTAAACTTTTCAGAATTATATTTTTCACCAATTATATCTTCTTTCGAAAGTGAAAAAATTTCTTCAACTTTATGGTTTACAAAAGTAATATATCCCGCTGCATCAATCATCATTTTTCCAGTAGGGCTATTGTCTAATACTCTAATCAATAAATTCCTCTCGAGCATCAATTGAGCTTCCATTTTTTTAGTGCTACTTATATCAATAAAAGTAACAACAATACCCCTTACAGCATTTTCTATAGTTCTATATGGCATTATTTTTACAAGATACCAAGACTTATCGTTAGCTATCACTTCAGCTTCAATTGGTTTTAAAGTCTTTTGGACAGCAAATATATCTTCAAAAAAATTCTTATACTCAAAATTGTACGATATATGATTGATAGGTCTGCCAATATCAGTAGTCAATAAATTGATGAATTTGGTAATTGCAGGCGAAAACTTTCTGATTTTAAGTTGTAAATCTAAAAAGATTGCACCTATATTGGAAATACTAAACCAATTAGAAATATCATTATTCAATTCAGTCAATTCATCAATTTTATTCTGATATTCAGAATTTACAGTATAAAGCTCTTCATTGACAGATTGAAGTTCTTCATTAGTACTCTGCAATTCTTCGTTGGAGGCAATTAACTCTTCGTTTGTGGCTTGGAGCTCCTCGTTTGATGTTTCGAGCTCTTCGATAGTAGCTTGCAAATTTTCTCTATTGAACTGTAGCTCAAGTTCCAAATCTGAAATTCTTTGCAATGCATTATCGACTTTGTCAAACGGCTCCTCATCTGTTTGATTAATTTTTGCTTTGCTTTCAACAAAAGAAATTTGAAGCAAATTTCGTCCTAAATCCTTAAAATGAACCGGTTTGACAATTAAATTCAGATTAACTTCTTCATCGTCCAATCTAACTTGCAGTCCCTTATAAATAACTTCTTTTTCTTCTTTAATACATTTATGAACCGCAGTGCTAAGAGGCACAGTAAGTTCAGAATTTGCCATATTTAAAATATTGAGGCTAACTTTGCCTGCAGGCACTTTAAGAAATTTATTTACATTATTAAATACGTGCAAAAGCTCAAATTTTTCATCAATCAATACAGAAGCAGGGATATATTTTTCGAAAAGCTCTTTTGTCAAAGTTTCAATCGACAACTCCAAAGGATTAGTCTTGCTCACTGACTGATTAAAAATATCAAGCCCAATCTTCTTTTTCTTAAACAAAGGCATATAGAAATCACTAACCAAAGGAGCTCTAATACCTTCTTTAGTTCTATAAATTTTTGATTTATTATCGAAAGTATAATAATAAGCCATCAAATCGCCAATCGATTCGCTTGTGCCCAAAAGCAAAAACCCATTAGGATTCAGCGAAAAGTTGAATGCAGAAATAACTTTTTTCTGCATGATTGGCTGTAAATATATTAAAAGATTGCGGCAAGAAATCATATCAATCTTAGAAAATGGCGGATCTTTAATAATATTGTGTGTTGCAAATATCACCATCTGCCTTATCGAATCATTTATTTTATATAAATCACCACTTTTGGTAAAAAATTGATTAAGCCTATCGGAACTGACATCAGCAGCAATACTTTCTGGATAGCAACCGGAGCTGGCGTATTCAATCGAATCTTTATCAATATCAGTAGCAAAAATCTTTAAATCAAATTCAATATTATGCTTTATCATATATTCTTTAAATAATATGGCAAGTGAATAAGCTTCTTCGCCACTAGAGCAAGCAACATCCCAAATCCTTACCAGATCGCCTGCCTTTTTGTTTTCGAGTAGTGTCGGTATTAATTTTTCTTCTACAACAGAAAAAGCATCCTGATCCCTAAAAAATTTGGTTACACCAATTAGCAAATCTTTATATAAAATGGAAGCTTCGCTATTAGAATTCATAAGCAAAGAAAGATAATCATCAATAGATTCAAGTTGATGTACACCTATTCTTCTTTCAATTCTCCTAATAATTGTATTAGGTTTGTAATAAGTAAAATCAGTACCAACTTTACTTCTGATAACAGCTAAAATCTTAGAATAAATATCTTCATCATCAATTGACAGCTTTGTTTTTTTATCATTTTTAGCAACAAGAGGATGAAGCATATATTTATGCAGATGTTCGCCCATATCCTCTGGAGCAAGCACATAATCGACCATACCAGTAGCAATAGCATTTCTGGGCATACCATCAAATTTGGCGGTAGATTCGTCTTGAACAACAACCATCCCACCTGCACCCTTGATTGCTCTTATTCCAAGAGCTCCATCAGAACCAGTGCCCGATAGAATTATACCAATGGCTCTATCAGCCATATCATCAGCTAATGATCTGAGGAATATATCAATAGGAAGATTCAATCCGCCAGCATGAGTTTGCTCGGTAAGGAACAATTTGCCATGAAATATTGTCATATTCTTTTTAGGTGGAATCAAATATATACAGTTTGGCTGAACTTTCATACCATCTTCAACTCTGAAAATAGGCAGATCCGTATATTTAGCCAATAGCTCACCCATCAAACTCTTATAATCAGGCGATAAATGTTGAACTACAACATAGGCAATACCGCTATCATTTTTAATGTTTTTAAAAAACATTTCTAAAGCTTCGAGTCCACCGGCAGAAGCACCAATTCCAGCAATAAAGAAATTTTCATTAATCTCAAATCCAGATGACTTAATATTTAATTGTTCATTGCCATCCATTTCCATGTCAGCCACAGGCATAACGCTCCCAAAATTTTTGCCATTAATACTATCAAATAATCTGATAAGTAAACAATTATTATTAATTGAAAACGTTGAAATTTTTTAAAAATTTTAGGAGAAAAAGATGAATAACAAAGAAATATTTTCGAAGTTCAATACAATAGCTGTATATGGCATGAGTACAAATACATACAAAGCAGCAC
>JAUQWR010000313.1 GCA_030835065.1 Candidatus Kapaibacterium sp. | reverse complement strand
TGTAGTTAATATTTATAGTTTTGAAGAAAGAAAGTTAATGTATAAACTAAATACATGCTTTTCGACAAGTGAATACCGTATTGCATTATCAAATAATGAAAAATATTTTGTTACATGCGGATGGGAAAAACGAAAAATTGAATTATACAATATTGAAGATGGAAAATTAATTTGGGTGAATAAAAACATAAATCATATACATAAAATTAAGTTTTCAATAGATGACAAAATTCTCTATATACAGACAGAAAAATATCTATACATTTTAGATTCATCTAATGGAGAAATAATAAACAAAGAAAGTGGAGATATAGAAATATATTTGTCAGATTATGATGAATATATTTCTAAAATCGTGAAAAAACAATATGAAGTATATAAAGGTAGTAAGTTAATAAATACGAGACCTTTAGAAGAATTCGCTACGTTGGATATCGTGTTTTCAAAAGAATATTTATATTCGGCAGAAGTAGGTGGTTGCTTACGTTGCTTAAATTTGACTAAAGATGAAGAGATATGGAGGTATAAACCTGAAGTTGAATGGCATTTTATAGACTTAGGATATAATTCAGATTTATCATGTATTTATGGGAGACTAATTAGATATTATAGAAATGATAATGAGTGGTTATATAGATTTGATGGAAAGACTGGTCAAATATTGGATTCCATAGAAATGACAAAAAGAACAGCTCTATTTAATATTAATGCACAAAATAAAGTAATATTAATAGAGAATAGATGCTACAATTTAGCTGAAGAACTAAGTGCAGATAAATATGAAGTGTTGGACTTTATAAAAATATATTAAATAGATTATTAATATTGTTATTAATTTAATCGGAGAAATTATGAAAGTAATAATATGTTATATTGTGTTTATAATATCATATTGCAGTTTATTTTCTCAATCAAGTATTCTATATGAATATGATGAGGCAGGCAATAGGATCGGTTTGATAATCAAACCAAGTAAAGTAAAAATAATGAGTTTAGATCCAAATATTGTGATAAGAAATTGTCAAGATTTTGAAATCATAGTCTGTTGTACAGACGACAATGATAGAATACAAAAAGCAATAGAAGATATTCATTTCGAAGTTAGCCTTAATAGCGGCTACGGCAGCCTAAGCCCGGCAGTTTGCAATGGCACAATAGTCTCCGGGCAATGCTCTTGCAAAGTTGTAATAAAAATAAGTGCAGCCCAAGCTTATATGCTGAACAATTTTAATGCGTATACTCTTAAATTAAGTGCTGAAGGATTTGATGATTTTATAAGTGATGAAATATCAGTATATAGATATGCAGCAGAACCAACGATCCAAGTATATGACATTAATGCTTCGAATATAGGTCAGACATCTATGCAGATATCTTGGGCAGTAGTAGAAGGATATGCCCATATAGTCTTGGCAGATAGTAATGATGTAGCATTCCCAAATCCAGAAGATGGGCATGGTTATGGGCAGTTTAATAATGAGATTGTGAACTTTGTGACAAGAAATAAGATTTGCCCATCTTGTTCAGCAAAATTAATATATAATGGTA
>JAUQWR010000312.1 GCA_030835065.1 Candidatus Kapaibacterium sp. | reverse complement strand
AGTTATGGATACTGAAATACTTATTATTGGTGCTGGGGTAGTTGGATTGGCTATTGCTTCCGAACTATCGGCAATTTATTCTAATATTGTTCTTGTAGAAAAAGAAAAATCTTTTGGCATGGCTAGTTCTTCAAGATCCAGCGAAGTAATTCATGCGAGTATTTATTATCCTGCCAATTCTTTGAAAGGCAAATTATGCCTCGAAGGAAACGAGCTGCTCTATGATATTTGTTCAAAAAACAAGATTCCTTTTTTAAATTCAGGAAAGTTGATAGTTGCTTGCAATAATGACGAAACTTTAAGATTAGAAGCTTTGCTCCAGACTGCAAAAAGAAATGGTGCAAAAGATGTTAGAATTGTCGATAAAGATGAAATATCAGAAATTGAACCCAACGTTTCGGCATTGGCGGCAATCTACTGCCCTAGCAGCGGATATCTGGATTCACATAAGCTTATGGAATATTTCGAATTCAATGCCAAATCCAATTCGGTAGATATTGCTTATCAGCACGAAGTAGCAGCTATTAGCAAGATTGAAGGTGGGTATGCTGTTCAATTGAGGGTTGCATCAGGCGAAACTTTTGAAATCAGCACAAAAATTATTATTAATTCTGCAGGTTTGCATTCAGGAGAAATTGCACATATTGCCGGTATAGACCAATATAAGAGTGAATATAAAATCAATTATCATAAAGGCATATATTATCGAGTAAATAAAAAGCTGGATTTATATCCTAAAACTTTAATATATCCGGTGCCTCCACTTGCTGGATCGGTTGGCGTGCATACTACTCCTGATCTGTATGGTGGTATGAGATTAGGACCACATTTTATATGGTCGGATGTAATTGATTATTCTGTTGATGATTATTATCATGATTATTTTTATGAATCAGCAAAGTCGTTTTTACCATTTTTGGAATATGACGACATAAGCCCGGATATGTCAGGAATTATGTCTGCAATACAGTCGCCAAATAAACCAGAATGGAAGGATTTTATTATTTGCGACGAATCAATTAAAGGACTGCCGGGATTAATCAATCTAATAGGAATTGAATCGCCTGCTCTTACTGCATCGCCGGCAATTGCAAAATATGTAGCTGCTATGCTGAAATTGTAAAAAAAACAGATTCCAATTTTCTATGAAATCTGATTTTTCTTTTCTATTTGCTTATTAAGAGGAAAAGTATTTTATCAGTATTTGTTTTAATTTGTTAAATTCATTATAAAAATCAGATTCTAAAGCAGGTAGATCTACATTGTAAAGTATATTTCCTTTGCTATCGAAAACTATATAAATTACCTGATAATTCATATTTAATTGTTTACTTACCTCATGGGATTTTGCCAAAAGCGGGTACTGCCAATTGAACTTTTTCTTAAAATAATTCACTTCTTTATCTTTTAATATATTTGCAGCACCAATTTGTTTAAAATTATCAGCACCAAGTGTGTCAAAAATCATCTTTTGAAACATTTGTGGAATAGTAAAGCATTTTTGACAATTTCCTAAATAAAGGAACATCATACATACTGCTTGTTTTTCCTTTGGTTCAGTTAGTTCCAAAATATTTTTTGTCAAATTTTCTTTATCGTTGGCTCTTAAATTAACGACAATTATTAATGTCAAAAATATCATCA
>JAUQWR010000311.1 GCA_030835065.1 Candidatus Kapaibacterium sp. | reverse complement strand
AGAAGCCCTTTTGAAAGCAGAAAATCACCGACTAAAATTGCAATCTTGTTGTTCCAGGTTGCATTAATCGAAGCAATTCCTCTTCTTTCTTTAGCAGCATCAACAACATCGTCGTGAATCAAAGTAGCAGTGTGCAATAATTCTACCATAGCCCCGGCTACAAATGCTCTCTGATTGATTCCGCCACATGCTTCGGCAGATAAAAGCACAATAAGAGGACGAACCTGCTTTCCTGTCTTTTGAGTCATGTATTTTATAATCAGATTGAGCAGTGCGACGTCAGTCTGCAATAAACTTTTGAAGTATTTGTTGAATTCCGGTAGAAATTGTTTGACCGGTTTGCTTATTTCGTTTATATTCATTCTTTAATTACTACAAATTTGTCTATAATCTTTATCCAAACTTCCAATTTAGTCAAGTATAAAATTAATAAATTTGAATATACAATAATAGCAAAGTTTTTGTAATATAAAAACTTTTTATTTTACTATTGATTTATATAGCTGAATGAGAATGAAAAATTAGCAAAAAATAATAATAATAAATATAAACAAAATACTTCTTATTTTAGAATTAGTACATTTACAAAATGTTGAATACATAATAAGAGTAAGTATGGATCACATCGTTTACTTGGATGCAAAAGCAAAAGAAGCCGAAATGATATTTGCCGGTACAAAAACAATGATAATAAGAGGTGCCGCCGGAAGAAAAATTCCACACGGCAGAGTATTCGAAAATGATGTTCTATATTTTGTTTTAAACAATGCCTCTGCAAAAGTATTTGCCAGAGCTGTTGTGAAAAAGGTAATCAATAGTGAAAAACTGACTCCTCCTGAATCGGCAAAATTGATTGAAGATAATCAATCAAAATTGAGATTGACTGAAAAACAACTAGACAGATGGAGTGGCAAACGCTATTTAGTATTGATAGAAATCGAAAACCCCGAAGAACTCACTCCGTTTGCTTTTAATAAAGGTGAATTTACTAATATGGATGATTGGCTGCCTGTAGAGGATATTAATAAAGTAAAATTGTAATTATGTTTTATATTATCTTTGATTAGAGAGATTATGATTTTTTTCGTATTTTCGTTGCTGAGATTTATGGATTAATTCCATTATTGTTAATGAAAATGCGGTCGTAAATGAAAATTAGTGTTGTGATTATTACCAGAAATAGATGGTCTGATCTCAAGGATACTATAGATGGATTCTTGAAACAAACCTATAAGAATTTTGAGATTGTAGTGATCGACAATGCTTCCGATGATGGCACCAGACATAATATGCCCAAATTTTTCCCAGATATCAAATACACTTGGCTTCCTGAAAATTTTGATACACGAACTATTAATATTGCTGTAGCTCAAACTGATGGCGAAATTATTTGGCGTACTGATGATGATTCGCATCCTGAGAGTGAATTTGCTTTTGAAAAAGTTGTCGATATTTTTTCTAAATTCAAGAATATTCATATTATTGCTACTTCTGATATTGAAGTAAGGCGTGGCAATATGTTTTGGAATTGGTATGGAAAAGATGTCGATATTGTGAATGTACCCGAAGAGGGCTATCCATGCAATACTTTTATTGGTAATGGTGCTGCTATTCGCAGAGAAGTATTCGATAAAATTGGCGGTTTTTGGGAATTTGGATTTGAAGAATTAGACTTTTCTACGAGAGCGATTATTAATGGATTTACTATTAGGTATTTTCCTAACATAAAAACACTGCATTTTAATTCGCCCGGGGATAGAGTTGCTGCTCAAAGATGGATAAAATTATCTAAACAATATCTACGCTATCAATGCCGATACTTTTCTATTCCAAGATCAATTGGCAGAGCTGCTCAAATTTTTATGTATCAGATGATAATAGGTATTGCTACGGGGATCTCCCCTAAATATCTTATCGAAGGTGCGTTTTGCATGATATATTATGGTATATATGCTTTAAACAACGAAAGAATACCTGCCCCAAAACATAAAATTCATGAAATTACTTTAGGCAAAAGCCTTTTCAAGTCGCAAATGAATTATTTCAAAGACTTATTAAAGAGTAAATTAAAAAAGAAGAAATGAGTAGAAAGCTTAAAATATTGCACTTAGCACCGAGATTTCCTTTCCCTATGGATAATGGAGGTAAAATTGTAATTGGTAATACTTTTAAGTTTTTTAGCAAGCTTGGAGCTGAAGTAACTTTTTTTTGTTACTCAGATGAAGAAATATCTGAAAAACACAAAAAATTAGCAAGTGAATTTGGTGAGATTATATTTTTTAATCATTCCACTGCCAATACTGCCAAAAGAATAATGAAATCTGTTTTTATGAAGCGTTCATTGTTTGTAGATAAACACTTTAATTTCGAGGCATTGGAATTTTTAAGAAGGCTATGCAGAGAAAATGAGTTTGATGTGGTGCATGCAGAGCATTCATCAATGGCTCCATTAGCATATTTACTTAAACAAGAATTTGGTTTGAAATCCGGATTGCGTCTGCATAATGTGGAATATCTGATATGGAAAAGATATGCAGATAAATTAAGTATAATAGATCCCAGAAGAATTTATGTAAATCGTCAGGCAATATTGCTCAAGCGAGATGAAGAAGAGTATTATCCTCTTATGGATTATTGCTTTACAATAACTGAGGATGAGCGAAAAAAAGCTCAAGCTTTGGCTCCTACTGCTAAGGTAATTAATGTTGGTGTTGGTGTCAATTTCGAAGATTGGACTCTCGATCCTACAATCAAGAGAGAATCAGGCAAGATGGTGCTGGCTACAATTTATAAGTGGCGGCATAATACCGATGGAGTAAAATGGTTTCTTGATAATTGCATGGATGGAATAAGAGCTGAAATACCAAATGCTGAAATTAATTTATTAGGCAAAGAACCACCAGAATGGTTGAAGACAAATTATTCTTCAAAAGGTGCAAATGTAATTGGATATGTAGATTCGGTAAAGCCATATTATAATTCAGCATCAGTATATATAGCACCATTATTTGTTGGTGCAGGAGTTAGGATAAAGATTTTGGAAGCAATGGCAATGGCTCTGCCGGTAGTAGCTACAAAAGTTGCTGCAGAAGGTATTCAAGCCGGCGAGCAAGAAGGGCTGTTCGTTAGTGATAATCCAAAAGATTTTATCGATTATGCGGCATTTTTGCTTAAAAATCCAGATAAAGCAGGCAAACTTGGTGCTAATGCAAGGCATTTTATTGCAGAAAATTTCTCTTGGGAGAAAAATGTAGGCATGATGATTGAAGCTTACAAGAATATATTATCTACGTAATTTCCCGCATTTTGCTTTTTTTACACTAATATTAAACTAGATCCCGATTTGTGGCATACTATTTTATAGATTTCTACCAATTATCTAAAGTAAATCGTCAATGAGACGATAGATAAAATGTACAACAATAATTGGGTAATTATTGAAATTAAAATCTATACTTAGGTTGCGTAAAAAGCTTCGTCCGTTTACATTCTACGAACAGCTTGCCGCAGACGGATTGCTTGAAGAATATTTACAGCAGTTTCTTAACGATAAAATGGAAGCTGATGATGAGTTTCGTGACGAAATGTACGAAATTTTGCTTAAATATTCAGAATCAGTTGTGCCTGAATTAGAAAAGTTCTA
>JAUQWR010000310.1 GCA_030835065.1 Candidatus Kapaibacterium sp. | reverse complement strand
ATTGTTTGCTCAATGTGTTGGTTTGTTTGGCTAATAGATTAATTTTATCTACAAGCGATTTTGCCTCTTCAATTTTGTGATTAGGTATTGCAATGCTTACTTCTTGAATTGTATCTCTTCTCTTATACTTTGCTTTATAAACAATTGATAAATAATTGAATGAATCCTGATTTATAATCTCTGAAGATAATAAAGGTGTATTGGGCTTATTGTATCGATAAATATTGTAATCAAAATATACTCCTGATTCGCTTACAAATGCAAATAATGGGAACTTAGATTTAAAATTATATGCAAATTTTGAAATTATAATAGCTGAGATTGGTATTAATCCTATAAGAACAAATGTTATTATTCCGGTTGCAATAAAATCTTCGTCTCCAATCATGAATGGTATTATTATTACTAAAGTAATGCCCATTAATATTAATCCAATTCCTTTGCGTGTCTTTTGATTGTCTTTATAAATTGCTTCTCTAAAAGCCTGGCTTTCGTATTCAGTATAATTCCATTTTGCTAGTATTGAAGAATTTATTACCTGTTTAAAATAATTGCTTTTAATCCAATAATTTAAGGTCATTGCAAAAGCAATTGTGATTGTAATGACAAATAGAATTATAAATAAGCCTTCGTAAGAATTATCCTGCATAATTACCGGATTTGACTCAAAGCCAATAAAGTTGGCTAAAATTCCAATAAAAATAATCAACCAAGTAAGTGACAAAAACTTATAATGATTAACAAAATTTTCCATAATCAGGCTCAAAAATTAATTTTTTTAAAGAAAATTTTTTATTACATTGTCAAAATAGTAAGTATTCCCGAAATAAAAAATAGAATAATACGAACTTAATTAAAAAATTAAGGAATGATGATGCACGGACTTCTTGATGAATTGGCTATAATATTTTTGATATCAATACCTGTTGTATTCTTATTTAACAAAATAAAAATTCCGGCTATTGTTGGTTTTCTATTGACTGGTATGATTATAGGTCCTTATGGATTGAAACTGATTGGTGAAAGTACAAGAGTAGAAACCCTATCAGAAACCGGAGTGATTTTGATTATGTTTTCGATTGGTTTAGAATTTTCATTGAGCAAATTAGCC
>JAUQWR010000309.1 GCA_030835065.1 Candidatus Kapaibacterium sp. | reverse complement strand
GAGTCTGATGAAAATATATTTAAGTCTGCACCAGCTTTCAGACTTTTGTTGTTTAGTATTTTCGGTTATTTTATATCGATAATATTATTAGATGATTTTGAATTTATAATAAATGCCGCTGTAATTTTTGTTATTAGCGGCATTTTATTTTATTTTAAATTTAAAACATTAGTTTATTATATAATGGCTATATCTTTGGGTATTTGCTTTTCTTTTTATTCTAAAGATATAAAATTGCAATTACCTGAAAAACTTGTTCCAATTGTCGGTGCTGAGTTTGATGGAGAAGTAGATCAGATATTAGGCAAATCAGATAAATCAATTAGAATTATTGCTACTGGCACTCTTGACTCTAAAATATTAAAACCAATACAAACAAGAATTTTACTCAATATCAGCGGTAGGGATTCAATTAAATTTGATAGGATTTTGCCTGGCATGAGCTTTCATTCCAATCTTAAAATAAGACAAGCAAAAACCAGGCAAATTGAAGAAGACTTTCCTGAGGAATCTTTTTTGGCTGGTATAGATGCAGCTTGGATTGGTAGCTGCAAAATTGAAAACTTCTCAATAAAAAACGATGCTTATGGACTCAAATTAATTTCATTTATGTTTATTAAATCTCTTAGCAAGCAAATTGACACTTTATTTCAATCCAAATTTTCATCAATAGTGAAAGCCTTACTTTTGGGTGACCAATCAGGTATAAGTAAGGATATGAGGGAGCAATTTTCTTTGACTGGTACTGCTCATATTTTATCTCTTTCAGGTATTCATATTGGTATTATTTCAATTATAATTTATTTACTTTTAGGATTTATTGAAAACAGATGGATTAAATTTACAATTTTTTCAGCCATTATTCTAGCTTTTGTATTTGTAACAGGGCTATTGCCTCCGGCAATTAGAGCAGCATTTATGGGCATTTTGTTTCTATTGGGAATTACTATTCAAAGAAAAGCTAATTCACTCAATATTCTATCTATAGTTGTCATTATTTGTTTACTTATATTTCCTGAATGGATTTATTCTATTGGGTTTCAATTTTCTGCTTTATCAATGTTTGGAATTGCCTTATTATATAAGCCATTCTATAAATTTTTCAGATTAATATTCAAAAAAGATTATTGGATATTTCGTCAGCTATCATCCAGTTTTGCTATGACATTTTCCGCATCATTAATCATCTCTCCAATTGTTGCGTACTATTTCGGAATTGCAAGTTTAATATCTCCTTTGACAAATATACCAATAGTATTCTTAATGAATTTAGCTCTAATTTATGCATTGATTTCTCTATTAATATCATATATTTATATGCCATTAGCAATTTTATTTTCTACAAGTGCATCTCTCTGTATCGATTTGTCTTTCTACATTAATAATATGGCAGTTAAATTGCCCTATTCATTTATTAAGTCAAATGACTTAAGTCTGATATCCACAATAACATCAATAGTTTTAATTTACATTCTTTTGTCTGTTTCATATAAACAATTTCTATTTAGAACACTTGTATCAATTATCTCTTTTTCGATGATTTATTCTAATTATTCAATTAAAAAACAAGAATCAGCTATTAAATTAATCTCAAGAGAAAATTTTGCGGTAGCGAAAGTAAAATTAAATTCTAACAAAACACTTTTTGCAATTTATGAACGAAGACCTTCTATGTATCCTTATAAAGATGTAAATTTAGAAAAGCATATTTTGAATTGCAAAGATACTCTTATATTGGCTGTAAGTGGAAATTGCGGTATAAAACTACATGATGATATTAAAAATTTAAGGAAAATTACATATATTGAGATGGATTTTGAATTACAAAATAAAATCGAAAAGTTGATTTATAATGGAAATAAAATTTGTAGATATAATTTAATGAGCAAAGATGAATATTGATATTGAATATTTTGAAAACTTTTTTCAAGATGAATTGATTTGTGGAATTAGTCTAAAAAATTCTCATTTATTTGAAAATGGTTTCTCTATTTCTAAAGCTGATATTATAGACGATAATCAGGTTGATATTAATATAAAAGTTTTAGCCGAAAACTTAGATTGTGAATATAAATATTGTAAATTTCAGAAGCAAATTCATAGTAAGATTGTAAGAAAAGTATCCTTAGCTGATTCAAACTATATTGAATCTGATGGATTGATGACAAACGAACCCGGTTTATTGCTAAATATATCATTAGCAGACTGTTGCGGAATTTTATTATTCGATAGAGAGAAAAAAGCAATTTCTGCAGTTCACTCCGGTTGGAAAGGAACCGAACAAAACATAGCAGCTCATGCAGTAAATGAAATGAAAAATCATTATCAAACCGAATCTAAAGATGTATATGCGTACTTAAGCCCATGTGCAAGTGTTGAATCATATGAAGTTGGAAAAGATTTTTTAGAAAAATTTCCTAATTTTGCATTTAGGTTTGTTGATGATAAAATATTCTTTGATAATAAAAAGATGATAGCTTATCAGTTGAATCAAGCAGGAATTCCTCAGGCAAACATTTATTTATCTGGAGAATGTACTATAAGCAATCCAAAATATCATTCGTTTAGAAGAGACAAAAAATTATCTGGAAGAATGTCTTGTTTTATAGGATTAAGATAAAAAAAAATGGGGCAGAGCCCCATTTTTTAATTTGTAGCTTCGCTAGCCAAATCTTTAAGTACTGAGCCATCTGAATAGGTAATTTTGGATGGAGTCCAAACAGCTTTCAAATTTTTAGCAGTACGTATAATAACGTCTCTTTGATTGTTTGGATCATGAACAAAAGGATTGCCCATTGCAGCTTTTTCATTTGGTTTTAATGGTTTATCAAACTTCAAAGTATATCTTTTTATCAATTGATTATCTTGGCTATAAAAATCTAAAACTCCTTCAATTTTTGCAATATCTTTGTCTGAAGAGTTAGTAAGTTCAAATATCAAAATATCAATCATTTGGTTATTTGTATCACGAGGTTGAATACCCTTGTAATCAAATCTACTGTTGAGAATCAATTCAATTCTTGAACAAGTACGTTCAAAAGCTGTAAATGATTGCTTATGTAAAAATTCTTTTTGAGCATTGATTAAATCACCAACAGTTTTGCCGATGATTGAATCCTTTTTGTCTGCAAGACGTATGATTGCATTTG
>JAUQWR010000308.1 GCA_030835065.1 Candidatus Kapaibacterium sp. | reverse complement strand
AATTGAGTGTCGTCAGTAATAGTTCCAATTGGTCCATCGGTCCATCCATACCATTTCATGTATTTTTCTATCCAGTATGTGCCGGGAGTTTTACTCTCGACTGCTCTTCCCATAGCATCACCGATACCAATGCCAACCATACATGCCGCTGCTTTATCGGCAATTGCATCATCGATTTTCAATCTCTTGAATTTTTTGGCTTTTCCTAATGCATTGAAGTCAAATTTAATATAGCCATTATTATAAATGAATTCATATAAACTCTTGAGTCTGAATGATTCATCAATTTCAAAATTGGAACCACTAAATTCATTAATTTGTACAAATTCTACTTTAAATAATTCCTTTAAATTTGGTCGTGAATCATTCGGTACGTCTTCGTGTTTGTATATCATTCCCGGGGCAAGTGTGTCTAATATGGGCCATTTTTCACGAGCTTGAGTGTGTGACTGTTTGGGCAATCTAAATGAGCGACAAATTAAAGATGGATTGGTATCGATACCAAAAATGTCGCACTTATCATAAATCTTACTGTTGTATATGCCAAGATTATATGTACAATCATGACAGCAAATCGTTCCACCGTTCGGCATTGTATTTCCCTCTATCTATATTTGAATAATTATTCAACGGAAATCAATTAAATTTAACGATTTGTAAACTAATATTCAAAACAAATTTATCTATATTGAGAATTTTTTATCGATTTTTTTATCAAACATCATTAGAGCTACGCCTACTACCTGATCCATATTGTAATATACATATTCTGCCAGTCGACCTACAAAAAACACTTTACCTTCGAGATCTATCATTTCTTGTTTATATTTTTCATATATTTCTGCGCTTTTGTCGGATGGGATTGGATAATATGGCTCATTAATTCCATGAATATATTCCTTAGGATATTCATAGGCTATTGTTGTATTATCTTTGAAATCAGATAAAAAGTGAGAAAACTCAGTTATTCTTGTATAGTCATGATCATTGGGATAGTTGACCTGAGCTCTTTCTTGAAACTGTGA
>JAUQWR010000307.1 GCA_030835065.1 Candidatus Kapaibacterium sp. | reverse complement strand
GTGGCGACTTGTTCTAATATACTTAAGTTAATTATTTTATAAGTTCATCTGACTTTCAGGTTAGATGAATTTTTATTTTAGTACATTTAGTGCTTCATCTTGGCTGGATACAAAATTTATTTGCCCAGATTTATTACATTCATAAATGAAATCATTGAAATTTTTCGATTTATATTTACTATAATCTCCTACAATTGCCAATTTAATTCGATAATTTGAAAACTTTTGCAGTATGCTCCCTGCTATTCCTGTTCGCAAATCAAAGAAATCTTCATTCAGATTGTTTTTGAAAATTATTAGTTTTTCAAATCCTTGATAATATGTATTTCCTAGTAGATCGACTGCATCTTGAACATTATTAATGAGTATTTCATCTGAAACTACAATTCCAATACTGCTTTCATTATATGCTCTGATTTCCATAATATTTACTCCAAAAAAATAATAAATTAATTTTTTTTGTTTTAATTTGAAACTAAATTTTTTTCCAACTGTTAATAATTTATTGATTTTTCGATTATTTATAAGGATAGATTTATGCCTTCAGATTTTCTTAATAGTGCTATCAAGCAATTTCAATACTATAAAACATTAGCCGAAAAGACAATAAATCAGCTCAGCGACGAAGATCTATTTTTTCAATATAATGAATCAAGCAATAGTATTGCAATAATCATAAATCATCTTTGGGGTAATATGCTTTCGAGATGGACAGATTTTTTGACCAGTGACGGCGAAAAAGAATGGAGAAATAGAGATTTAGAGTTTGAAAACGAAATATCAAACAAAGAAGAACTTCTCCAAAAATGGAACCAAGCTTGGGATTGCCTTTTTAATGCTTTAAATAGTCTTAATGATGAAGACTTAGCTAAGATTATTTATATTCGAAATCAAGGACATACTATTCTGGAAGCTATTAATCGCCAGCTTGCTCATTATCCATATCATATCGGTCAAATTGTATTTATCGGAAAAATGATCAATAATGAAAAATGGTCGTCTCTATCAATACCAAAAGGCAAATCCAAAGAATACAATTCAGATAAATTTTCTAAAGATAAAGAAATCAAACATTTCACAGATGAATTCCTAAAATAACGGAGGCTCTATGCCAAAGCCAAAATTCAAGATAATATTTGCTATACTTAGCATTTCATTTTTAGTATCATGTGTCGAAGAAGTTAAAGATTACTTTTTTTATTGGATACCACTAAAAAGCGGCACAAATAAAACTCTTACAGACATTAGTATTTATGGAGATTCATTTGTGCTGATTTGTGGAGAGATGGGAACTCTTATCAAGTCAGACAATGAAGGTGATTCTTTTAGCACTCTTAATGTTGGCGTCAATGAAAGCTTTTTATCTGCATTCTCCTTGAATCAATCTACTTTTTTTACTTCTCGATTGGGATTGTTTAAAACCGAAAATGCAGGTGCTACTTTTTCTAATTGTATTTCAAATCAAAGTGCAAGTATTCAAGATATTCATTTTTTTGACAAACTTCATGGTTTGATTTATAAAGGAAATATATATAAGACCTATGATGTAGGCAAAACTTGGCATGAAAAAAACACTTATACAAATTTTGCCAATATTATTGAAGTACCCGAAAAAAATGTAGTTTATATCGCCGGTGGTTCTATATATGATCAAGTCAATTTTTCAGAAATTTCTAAATCTACTGACCAAGGCGAAACTTGGAACAAATTGAATCTTCCTGACGAAATATCAAAATATTGCATAAGTGCCATTGATTTTCTTAATGATTCTATTGGTATTATCGCTACTTACAACAAAGACATTTTCCAAACTAAAGATGGTGGAAAATCTTGGATACTTCTTAATCATTTTGATAATTTATCTACAATCAACTCACTTTTGTATGCAGATAGCAATCAAATATATATGCTTAGTGATAATCAAATTTACAACTCAACTTATTTATTTAAGTATTGGAATACCATTTATTACCAACCCAATAAATATGTTTTAAATAAGATTGTCAAAAATAAATCCGGGATTTTATTTGTGATTGGCGAAAATGGATTTGTAATGAAGTATGACTATTATTAAATTGCATAAAAATTTTATAGAAGGATACAGATGGAATACCAAAATATTATCGAATTAATTAATAGACTGTTTATTTCTGTTGATAATCATCAGTGGGATCAACTAAAAAGCATTTTCAATGATAAAGTCTTGCTTGATTATAGCTCTATGAATGGAGTTGAACCAAGTTTAATATCTGCTGAAAGCATAATTGACTCTTGGAGTGCATTTTTGCCAGGTTTTGATTCTACTCATCACCAAATTGCAAACTTTGTAGTAGAAAATGACGCTAATAAAGCAAATGTTTATTGCTACGGTAGCGCAATACATCATATTGCCAATGTGTCTGGAATCAATTTTTGGACTGTTTTAGGCACTTATAATTTTGAGCTTAGCAAATTTGAATCTACTTGGAAAATCGATAAGATGAAATTTAATTTCAAGTTTTCTTTAGGTAATAATGATTTAGCTGGTATTGCATTAGAGCGTCAAAAAACCAAAAATGTATAATTCAGAACAAATTTGACTTTATTTTAATGTATTTATCATTTGATGTCTAATATAATTCCTTGCTTTCTATCGTTAAAATTCTTAGTTTGAGAATATTGGCTTGTATTATGTGAGTTGAAATTTGAATATGGCAGATTATTCAATAAAAGAGTTTCCTAAGTCTCGGATTGCCACTATTGATATCGGCAAAATAGGCAGACAAAAGCACCATATTGCAGCTATTCTCGAAATTGATATTACTATTGCCAGGAATTTATTAAAAGCCTACCGCAAGTCTCATTCAAATATATCATTAAATGCCTGGCTAATCAAAGCAATAAGCCATACAGTAGCCTCCAATAAAACTGTGGCTTCTTTCCTATATTCAAAAAGAAAACAAATAATATTCGACAAAGTCAATGTATCCCTCTTAGTTGAAAAGCAATTAGATGGATTTAAAGCACCTTTTCCTTTACTAATCGAAGACATTGAAAATTTAGAACTAAAACAAATTAATGATATTATTACAAATGCAAAATCTGCAGAAACAAGTAATAATGAAATTGTATTAAATCAGAAACCAAAATTTTATGAGCGTTTATATTATTACCTGCCATCCATATTTAGAATTATTATCTGGAAATTTATGCTGGCTCAATCAAAATTTGTATTTGCCAAAATGGGTAATATTACAATCAGTTCTATAGCGAATGCTGGCACTGCAAGCGCTTGGTTTATTCCTATTTCAATTCATCCAATTTCTATCGGCATTAGTTCAATCTCCCAAAAACCCTGGGTTGTAGATGGCAAAATTGAAATAAGAGAAATCCTTAATTTGTCAGTATTAATAGACCACGATGTAGTTGATGGTATGCAAATGGCAAAATTCATGAGAGATCTTAGTAGGAACATAGAATCAGGAATATTTCTAAAATGATAAAATTTTTTGTTACCTTTTTCATAATCGCATTTAACTGCAATATATTATTAGCAGATACAGAAAATGCAGACTCGGTATCGAGCTCTACAATCTACAAAGCTATTGGGCTTACTGGAGCTTATTATGCAGCTTCTATGTATGTTTTAGGCAAGACATGGTACAAAGATAAAGACATAGTTCCTTTTCATTTTTATAATGATAATGCCGGATATAATCAAGTTGATAAATTGGGTCATGTATTTGGTTCTTATGTATATAGCTATGCTGGTTTTAATATTATGAAAAACATAGGCTTAAGCAAAAAAGAATCCCTGATTAT
>JAUQWR010000306.1 GCA_030835065.1 Candidatus Kapaibacterium sp. | reverse complement strand
GCCGCTAAGAATTTCTTTTAACTTTATATATTTCAATTCAATATCACGTAATTTTTTCAAAGTTTCAGGCTTTTGTCCCATGCCGGCTAAAACAGCATTATGTAATGAAGCAATTCTTTTTTCTAATGAAGCCAAATATTGGTTAGTAGAATATACTGCCTTATTCATTTCAGTAATTTCCAAATGGAAATTAGTTAAGTCTTTTCTGTTTTCGGCAGGCAAAGTCGAATTATTCAAAACTTTACATTCGAATTCTTGAGGACCAACCAATAAAGCTTGCTCATTATCAGTAACTTTAAAAATTGAAACAGAATATTTACCTGGAATAACAGGGAATCCAGATTTTTTGTTTGGATCTGTTTTGTCATCTACTGGTCCCAAATCAGGATATCTCAAATCCCAAGTAAGTCTGTTGATTCCTTTAGAAAGTGGATTTTTCAACATTCTAACGATATCGCCTTCAGAATTTTTAATAACGAAGAGCAGATACGGTGAATCTTCAATATCTTCGGCTTTCAACTGTTCAAAACTAGGATAAACATAAGGTTTATTATCTTTAGCAAGATTTTTTTCATCTTCTTTTCTAATCGATTTTTTAGTTTTAACATCATCTTTGATATAATAAGTGAAAGTAGCGCCAAAAGCAGGATTTGGAGCTCTAAAGAAATCATCGCCAAAATTATGTTGCCCACGTGATTCATCTTGGAAAAACATCAAAGCATCTTTAATTTTGAATAAATAGGCATCTTTTTGAGCGATTTCTTCAGTCATTTCTCTTAGAGGAGAATAATTATCAAGAATATAAATACCCCTACCAAAAGTACCTACCAAAAGATCGTTTTCACGTTTTTGAATTTCTAAATCTCTAACAGCAATTGTAGGCATACCTGATTTTAATTGAATCCATTTCATGCCACCATTATTTGTAAAGAACACTCCATATTCAGTTCCAACAAATAGAATATCAGGATTGATATGATCTTCAACTATTGTCCAAACAGGTCCATTATCAGGAAGATTTGAACTGATAGAAGTCCATGTTTTGCCTTTATCTTCTGAGCGAAGTACATATGGTTTGAAATCAGCATTTTTATGATTATTGAATGTTGCATATACTCTTGATTCAGAATGAGCAGAAGCAACAACATCAGATACATATGTAGTTTCGGGTACAGATTCAAATTTTTCAATTTTACGCCAATTTTTGCCGGCATCTTCAGTAACCTGAATCAAACCATCATCAGTACCAACGTACAACAAATCTTCTTTCAGAGGAGATTCACTAATAGCTATTGAGTTGCCATATAATGAAGTAGAAGCATTTTTAGCAACAGCTTCTGGTCCCCAAATTTTGCCCATAACAGGCAGATCATCTCTTTTAATTTGTCTAGACAAATCTTCACTAATTTTTTTCCAAGAATTACCTCTATCGTCACTTCTAAATAATTTATTAGAAGCATAATACAATCTTTTGTT
>JAUQWR010000032.1 GCA_030835065.1 Candidatus Kapaibacterium sp. | reverse complement strand
GCATTATCTCCTGGTGATTATATTCTTATACCAGCTCATAAACGTCACCGTGTCTCTAAAACTGATCCCTTTGTAGAGTCAGTTTGGATTGCAATTCACTTTAATGAATCATAAGTAATTTAATATGCAAGCTGTTTTAATATTAGTTTTTATTTCGTATTTCTTTGGTGTCTTCCAATTGTTTAGCATTGGAAACTATGGTTTTACTCCTATCGATTTATTTTCTGTTATTTACTACTTTGTTATTGTAAAAAAAATATTTTGGGATGGAGCTGAACTAAAAGTTGGAAAGCATTTAGGTGTTGTATTTTATTTTTTAACCCTTCTTTCAGTTATTATATCTGGATTGATACCATTATTTGATGGTGATCCAGAGATTATTTCACAATTCTTCAAGTCATCTCTTCACTTAATATTTTTAATGATCTTTACACTGATTAGCTTTGCGTATCAAATTGAGTGGAAAGTACTAAATAATATTATTAAAACATGGCTTATTATGGGTTTGTTGATAAACCTTTTTGGAGTTTATCAGATTTTTGCACGAGCATTTGATCTACCTCTTGCATGGATTGATATAAATAATGTAAGTTTCTCGCTCAGAGGCACAATAGACAAAAACGATTTAAAACAATTGGCTCTGAATTATCAAAGTTTTTATAGAGCTACATCAATATTCCCTGAACCAACAACACTTGCAAGCTTTAATTTATCAGTATTGATTTGCCTTATTGTGCCTTGGATCCAAAGGCAAAAGCCATTCATAAAATCCAAATTGTTTAATGGATTTTTATTTGTAATAACCATGGTCGGTACTTTTGCTACATTTTCTTTGACTGCTGTTATGCTTGCAGTAAGTACCTTTGGAATGTTGATTTTATTAGAAAAGAAGAAAAAGTTGATATATATTGTTTTAGTGATAATTGCATCCTCAATGCTTATTGCAGTATCGGATAGTATAATTAAAAATTATACTGGAGCAAGCGTACTTTATTTGTTTGAAGGAAGAATTTCTGCTTTATTTCGAGGTGGTACTGATCCTAATAAGCACTTTGATGGTGAATCTTTTTCGTTTAGAGCATCTGCTGCTAAGCAGTCTATGATATTATGGAAAAAATCACCAATAATTGGGATTGGTCTTGGTGCAACTCAATATAATAACAATAAAGAGGTTGATATCCAATATGCTCATTACTCATCCTTAAATGTGCTTTCTGAATGCGGTATTTTGGGATTTATTAGTTTTATGGGCTTATTAGTAGTCATCCTTTATTACTTTTTTAGGTTAAATTATAAAAATATAAAAGAAGATTATCCAGCAGACGATAAAAATAGATTGATTGGTGTAGGGTTTTATTGGATGCTTCAAATCTTTATGGTAAATACATTCACTGCTAATCATTTTGTTTGGCCTTCGTTGTGGTATTTGATTGCTATCAATTTTGTGATACTTAATAATTTATCAATCGAAAAAAACAATTATATTTCTATTAAAGTAATGAATAGACCCTTGAAAGAACATTTTATAAAAACTTTGAAAGCATATTCAAATGAAATCAAAAAATAAATTGAATTGTCCGATATGTAAGTCCCAAAATATTGATACAATTAGCTGGGGAACAAGTTCCTTAAAAAAATGTTTGGATTGTGATATACATTTTGTATTTCCCATGCCAAGCCAAGAAGAAATGCAAGAGCTATATAAAAACTCATATAATTTGCAACATGAGTCTATAAATTATAATGAATATAGACGTATCTTTAGATTGCCAGAACAAATCAAGCTAATTGGGCTTATAAAAGTAATTAAAGAGGGAAGAGTCAAATTACTTGACATCGGATGCGACAGAGGCTTTTTTATTGATGAAGCCAGACGCCATGATATTGAAGTATTTGGTGTTGAACCCTCGGTTAGTTCAAGACAATACTGCGGTAATATAGGTCTTAATGTTTTTGCTGATTTGAATGATGAAAATGTACCCAATGATTTGGATTTTGTAACAATGTGGCATTCTTTAGAGCATTTTACAAATCCAGACGAAACAATAAAAAAAATTTATTCAAAAATTAATCAAAATGGAGCACTTATTATAAGAGTTCCTGCTTTTGATTCAGTTCAGTCTAAGATTTTTAAAAGTCGTTGGGTGTGGTTTCAATCTCAATTCCATTATTTTCATTATTCAATTAAATCATTGTCTAAACTATTAGAAAATAATGGATTTGAAGTGTTGGAAATAACTCATTCAAAGCCAAATAATGCAATTACCAGCAAGTTTGGTAGTCTGTCTGCCAAAATTTTAAATAAATATCTTGGGCATAAGTCAAGTTTTAAATCTAAATTGTCGATGACTTATCAAAGATTGACTGCAAAAGAAATTATTTGCGTGGCAATAAAAAAATGAATAATATAAAGATTTGATTTTCGTTTTGAATCTTGTAAATAATAAAGGCGAAAATACATGAGCGAAATTTTATCGAAATACAGATCTGATATATCTGTTGTATTTGGGATTGGAGTCGAAGTTCTTAATGGAGCAAGGTCTCTCAAAGGTATAAGCCTCGATCTTAAGTTGTTAGCTATTAATGGGATTGTTCAAGCTGCCAAGATTGGTACCAGTCAGGGACAGTCCTTAATTACTTTATCCGGTTTTTTGTCGGATTTGCCAATTCAAATTGCACCGGAATTGGACGAATTAGAAAGATTGACTAGCCGTCTATCTTATCAACTTACTGTATGTGCAATTGCTGTTAGAAGATTCTATAACTATTCTGTAGCACTAAGTAAAATAGTTGATTTGAATTTGGAAAAATTATCAAGTGCATATAACGCCAATGATTTTAATCTTTTGGATATAAGACAGCTTCAAAAATTACATCTTGAAGCAGCTTTTAATAAACTTAATAATATCGATAAAGAAACAATAAAGTTTATTGCATCAAGAAATGTAAAAATTATTGAAGAAATTAATGATTTGATTTTTGATTCGCATAATACTATTATTAAAGCTAAGAAAAAACTCGAAAGCATCAAACGTAATGGTTTTATTGCAAATTATATGGGTTCAAATATTTTGATTGAATCTTCATATTTGTCTTCTGATCAAAAGAGTTTCTCAGGCTTAGTAAATAATATCAAAAACATTGTTCATACATTAGATAGTCAGCTTGATAGGATATTAAATGATATCAATCTGGGCGATAACATGCTATCGGCATTAATTAAATTAAGAATAAATAACTAATTCAGGCTAGTTCATGAAAAGTGAAATACTATTTGAAGAAGGATCGCATAAGTGGGTGGTTTTGGGCCGCGATCCTGATAAGCGTGATGAGGTCATTGATACTAATGAATTCATCGTTATCAACGACGGACAAGCTGTTCTGCTTGATCCAGGTGGAATTGATATTTTCCCACAAGTATTAACTGAGATGACACGTTATGTGTCTACCGATCAAATTAGAGCTATTGTTGCAAGTCATCAAGATCCTGATATTGCTTCATCATTGGCTATGTGGACTGATTTGTGCGCTAATATGAAAGTTTATTGCTCTTGGATATGGACTGGATTTATTTCTCATTTTGGCATGGGTACTAATCTTGTTTTAAATCCTATACCCGACGAAGGTATGGAATTGCAAATTGGCGATACTAATGCTAACTTATATTTAGTACCAGCACACTATTGTCATTCTTCAGGCAATTTTTCAACATATGATCCTATTGCAGATATACTATTCTCCGGTGATATTGGTGGTGCTTTAGTGCCTGCAGATAGTCCGTTATTTGTAGATGATTTTGAAAGACATATAAAATATATGGAAAAATTCCATGTAAGATGGTTTTCATCAAATGTAGCTTTAAAAGCTTGGGTCAAAAGAATTAGAGCAATCAATCCGGGTATGATTTGCCCTCAGCATGGCTCTATATTCAGAGGTGAACAAGTGCCAAAACTTCTTGATTGGCTCGATAATCTTGATGTTGGTAAATGGGATGCAGGTGCTGAACTTACTGATATAAATAAGACTCAATGGATGAAATGGAAAAAACGTTAAATTTTGTAAGAGCTGCTTTTAAGCAGCTCTTTTTATTTTGAAGATTCAATTCTAAATTTTACAATTTTGCTTATTAATTCTTTTGGCAGTTCTTTGTCCATTGGCAAGTGGATTGAACCTTTGGTAGTTTTATAAGCTTTTAGTTCTGATTTGAAGGCTTCCACTCCTGAATTGGTTGGATAGAATCCAATATGCTCTTTGCAAGCAGCAAAATAAACTAATACTTTTTTCAATCTAAAAGCGGGCATCTGATAAGAAATTGTTTCTTCGGCTTCAGGTGCAGCTTCTCTAATGATTTTTCTTAATTTTTGAAGAATATTTTGTATTTCATCAGGAAATTGAGATATATACTCATCAATATCTTTGGGCTTTTTATTCATATTTATTTACTTTCAGAGTAATAGTCATAAATAATTTTTGTCAGTTCTGCAATTATTAGTTCATTATCACTATCTGATTCTTTTGAATCCGTAATATAAATACTTAATAATAAATATTCATCATTATTGACTTTGATTATACCTATATCATTGCAGGCAGCAGTCATACCGTCTGAATTTGCTCCAGAAGAACCTGTTTTGTGGGCTACATCTGTCTTGGCTGGCAAAAGTCCTTTTATTCTTTTTGCTCCAGTACTAGTCGAGAGCATAATATCATATAAATATTTAGTGTATTTTTTATTGAGTATCCTTCCTTCAAAAAATAACTTTAAAACTAAATTAGAGGCGATAGGACTAGTCCAATTTGAAAATTGATTTTTCCATTCCTTATGCATCTCTGCTTCATTATAAACAATTGATAAATCAGTAATATCATACTTGCTAAAAAAGTTCTGAACATATTCAGTTCCAGATAGCTCATTTAATAATATATCACAACCAATATTATCACTTTGAGCCACTGTATATTTAATAATCTCATCTATACTAAGAGAAACTCCAGTGGGATATTTTGTTTTAATTGGACTCCATGTGTTTTGTTGAAGCATTTCTTTACTAATTCTTATTTTTTTATCTAAGGAGATATTACCTTTTTCTACTTCAGAGAGCAAAGCAATTGCAATATGAAATTTGAATACACTTTGCATTACAAATCTGTCATT
>JAUQWR010000305.1 GCA_030835065.1 Candidatus Kapaibacterium sp. | reverse complement strand
AGATGCTGGTATAAATACAAGAATAGAAGCAGCAATTGATATAATAAATAATTATAGAAAAATACAAAATAGTGTGTATGATATAGATTATTCTGATTTTTGTGGCGCTGATATAGAATTTGCAGATCCAATAGCAAATTATATATGTTCGAATGGAGAAAAGATACCCTTGAATTCTCCAGATATTGATATTTTGATCCCTTCGATGGGAGATTTGGCAGCTCCGATGTTTGCTGCGGCACTGCGTAGTTTAGGATTTAATGCAAAAGCGCTTGCACCATCCAATCCGGATATATTGAAATACGGAAGAGCTAATTCTTCGGGTAAGGAATGCCTGCCAGTATTGTTGATGGCTGGATCTTTGATTGATTATATTGAAAATGAGTGGAATGGTACTAATAAAATTGCATTATTTACAGTTCAGGGAGCCGGTAATTGCAGGCTGGGACAATATCCTGTATTTATTCGCGATTTGATAAAAAGGAATCGCTGGCAAAATGTTGCGCAAATGGTACTTATGAATGAGGATGGATTTGCCGGGCTTGGTTCTAAATTCGCTTTGCGTGGCATTCAAGCAATTATTGCAAGCGATGTGCTCGATGACGTTAGATCGGCTATTTTGGCTAATGCCAAAGATCCTGAGAATGGTTTGATAGTATTTAATAAAGAATATGAAATATTATGTGATGCTTTTGCAAACGATGCAGATGGTATTTATAAGCATTTAGAGCAATTTGCTAAATCTATAAAAGATAATATTATTGCTGATAGGCATATTTCTGAATCTAAATATGTTGCTCTTTTGGGTGAAATATACGTAAGACGAGATGGATTTTCACATAAGTGGCTAAATAAAAGATTTGCTGAAAAGGGCTTTGTTGTTAAAGATGCATACATCAGCGAATGGATTCTGTATGTAGATTATCTGCTCCAAATTGATTTGTTAGAGCCCGAAAAATCTATAAAAAAGAAGTTTGAGCGCTATGTTAGAAATTTCTTTATGCGCGATGCTGAAAAGAAAATTAAAAAAATATTGGAAAAAACTAATTTCTATGAATATTCTCGAACTGAAATCGAGCCGATTTTAAATCATAGTAAGCACATTTTACCTCTTGATTTTAAGGGCGAACCCGGACTGACTCTTGGTGTTGCACTTCACGAAACTTTAGAAAAATATTGTGGAGTAATTAATTTAGGACCATTTGGCTGCATGCCTACCAGATTTGTGGAGTCTATTGCTGTACCTGAAATGAATATTGCCGGAAAGGCAAAGGCAAAAAAGCTTGCTAATCCTAAGTATAAAACGCCTGAAATATTTAATGGAAGTATGAATATACCATTTCTAACAATTGAGAGTGATGGAAACGTTTTCCCGCAGCTAATAGAGGCGCGTATAGAAACATTTATGTTGCAAGCCGAAAGAGCTTCACATATCGTTAAATTGCATAAAAATACAAATAAAAAATAAATAGAATTATATTGACGGGGTGGACTCTTAAATACCCAGA
>JAUQWR010000304.1 GCA_030835065.1 Candidatus Kapaibacterium sp. | reverse complement strand
TGGTGTTAAGGATGAATTATTTATGATTCCCACAACTTTATCAAAAGAGGAGGTAATAAAAATTGAAACAGCATTAAATGATTTTGTAGCAGAATTATTAACTCTAGTTGAAATAAATCAGGAGGTAATTTCAAATAGAGTAAATTCAGGGAATATTAAGCCCAAATGGTATAAGCGAATATTAACAAATATTCTGAACTAAACAAAAACTGAATTTCTAAAGATTTGTATAACCCCGGGAAGAAGTCAAATTCTTTCCGGATTTTAAAAGAGGATAAAAATGTTAACTCCTAGTAATATGCAAGAATTTACACTAACTACAGATTTTGAATTAGATGAAAATTTAATGTCATCAACTGTAAAAATATTGTCCAATTTACCACCAAATTCAACTTTGATAATATCAGGTGATAAAGTTATAGGTTTGAAAGGTAAAACTTTTAAAGAATTAGAACTTGATTTAGACGGATTGTATATAAAAGTACCTGCATTTATGAGTTCCGAAGATACTAAAAAATTAGATGAAGTAATACAAGAATATACAAAGCGAATAAATGAAAAAACAGAATTTATACAAGCAGAAATTACTAAACTACAAAATCGATTATTAAGAAGTAGTTTTCGAAGAAAAAATTCTGGAATAATTAACCGACTAAATGTAGTAAAGACGATCAGTACATTAAAAAAATTAAGAGCTAATATTGATTCATCTTACAGGGATTACAGGAACATAGAAATAGCTGAATACCTAGGATTATATAGAGGCATAACATTTTGTATAGATATCCTAACAGAAAAATTACTCAATATTGATGATAGTGAGGTGTAAGATGAAAAACACTGGATTTTATAACAAATACCAGATCAGTCGAACTGATGGCACGCCGATGAATTTTGAAAATGAATACTTTATTTTAAAAATAGCTGGCGAAGGCGACAAATTCCATATTAATGCTTGCAGAAAAGCTTTGATGACTTACGCAGATGAAATAGAGCCACATTTACCTGAATTATCCAAAGATTTGCGGCAAAAATATGGTGATGTTGATGATGAAAGATTTAAGGATATGACGCAAGAAAAATTTTTGCAATTGTCATTTGAAACAAGGTGCGAATACATAAAGTTTGTTTTAAGGCAATTTCAATGGGGTGTCTTTGGCGGCGAATACAATTCAACAAATATTGAAGTTTGGAACACACATGTTGAACGTTGGCTCCCATTAGGGTATCCAGTTGATCCTGTTACAACTTGTCTTCGTATCAAATCCAAATCTACCGAGGAAGGTGTGATGTGAAAAGAATAGAACTAAAATATATGAATATAACTTATTGTGATTTGTGTGGTATTGATATATCAAACAGCGGTGAATTATCACGAACTTTTAAGAAAAGTAGTAAAACTTATGTTTTTTGCGATAACCTCAATGAAGACAATAAAACGTGTTCTATGATTGCCGAAAATATACATACCGAAGAAGAATTAATAGAAATAATAAATACTTTTCACAAAAAAAATAATATAGAAAAGCCAGCCAACATGGAACGAATAATCTCAGCTGCAATTTGGTACAAGGAATTTCCAATATTCAACAATAATACTAAATTCCGGAATCCAATTAATATTACTGAAGGTGCTGTTTTTTGTGGTTATAGACATAATACTATAATTGCATTGGTTAATGATTTGACAAACAAAAGACAATTTGAACTTGGTGAATATACACAAGGATTTCTTACTACTGAAAATAGATTTGTTGATAGAGCAGAAGCCGCTAAAATTCACAAAAAAAATGGTGGCAAAACACAATATGACAAAGATGAACTTTTTTCTGAAGATTTATATTAATGGTGATTTATGACTGAAATAGAATTTAACTCGCTGTTGGAATATTATAAAAAATGTGATAAATACATCATGGAACGAATTCATTTTTGCATGAAATTAACAGGTAAAAAAACAAGTTGCGAAGATATATACAATTATAAATTATCTACTAATCACATCACAGTTAGATATAAACATACATTTCAAGGCGATACAAATATATATATACCAATAGAGTATTTCACTAAGCCGATAGAAGAATTAATTTTTGCATATGAAAAAGAATATGATGAAAAAACGATAAAAGAGCAAGAAAGATTTTTTGATAATCTCAAAGCAATAAAAAATGAATATTTAAATAAAGGTGAACTATGCTAAACAACAGTTTAACTCAGATAGTTCTATTGCATAGAAGTGATAATTATAATTTATCTTGCAGTAGATTTGAAGAATTGCAAAAAGATTTTACTACAGAAGACCCATTGTTTAGAAAATTTTCAAATGAAATTGAAGAACATTCAATGCAGTTAGGTTTTCCAGAAATAGCTTTTAAACGTGATGTTTGGGACGGCATACCTTTCCAAATAAACAGAGATTTAACAAGAATGAAGCCGTCTATGAGGTGGATTTATCAGATATACATTAAATTTCGCCAAGCATTAATAAAAAAAGAAACAAACATAGACAAATTGTTTGACGAAATCAAGACAGGAATGAAAGAAATTGAGAGTGTTTCATCAGAGGAAATAGAAAGTTGTTTAGACGGTATATCTTCTAAATATAATACTGCTGCATACAATAAGGCAAGAGAATCAATACGAATTGCAAAAGAAAAACAAATACTCAAAGATGAAGGTTACGCTTTTATAACTGAGCAACAGTTGATTAACTTTGTACTAAAGAGCCCGAGAGGATTAGTTTTTGAAGAATTAGGACGTTACGAAAAGATGTTGCCAAAAGATGTAATAGATGCTTTAAATAAAGCTGAAATGCTAAAACTTTTTAGCAACTACTATGTATTAAGATATGACGGCAATAATAAAAATATCTTTTTTGTAAATGACAGCTCACCAAAACCCAAAGACCCAATTTTATTTGGGGTGATTCCGGATTGTACTGATTTATTTCATATAGCTTCATGGATTGAAGGCGATGACGATTTGACGTTTGATAAAATATTATCTCATATAAATTTAATTATTTAATTCACAGGTGCAAAAATGATTACATACGAAATGATAGATAAGAAGATTGATAGGCTAATAGCTGAAGGATTTATGATTGAATACAATCGCACCTATGATTTTATCAGAGTAGGCGAAATAGTAATTTTCCAACAGCCACGCCCATTTATATTTTTAGAACAAATTAATATAAGTGAAGCTGAAAATGAAATACTTTATAAAAAATTAATGGACTTGCGTACTGAACAAAAAACACATCATACACAAGAAGAAATAATCAAATACTTAGAAAGTTAAGGTGCAAAATGAAAACTAAAGAATTAAATGCATTGGTAGAAAAGTTAGCAAAAAGAGAGTTAGAAACCGTTGGCATACAATTGTATATGCCGAGTAAAAAAGATGATAAATATATAATTGTAACTGGTACATTCAAAAATACTGTTTGGGGAGAAACAATAGAAGATGCTGTAAATGCTTTGAAATTTTTAATTAAATCCATTCTCCAATCATTTCTTTTTGTTGATATAGAAAAAATCTCCGAAAGTGCAATAGAGTTTAGAACAGAATTAGAAAATTTAATAAAACAGGTGCAAAATGGATAATATAAATCCTCCTGGCATTAAAGAAATGTCTAATAATGATTTAATTCAGAAATGTAGAACATTAGTAAATAAGCTTTCGTTAAGCGAAAAGCATTGGACTATGTCCGTTCCTGTTAAAGCTACTGATTCCGATATTTTGCTCATTGAACTTATTGAAAGATTTGAGCAAATTCTTTTATCTCACATTGAAGAACCTGAGAATGATGTTATCAATATTTCCACTGATATTTTCGAAGATGAAAAAATAAAGCAAATCGAAGCAGGACCTAATGGAACAAAGAATATTATGCTATGGTTAAAACTATTATGTTTTGCAGGTAAGCAAAATATGAAAGGAAGATTGTGTAAAAATGCAAAGCAAGGCTATACAGTAGAAGAGTTGAGCGTACTGTTAAATAGTAACGTAACGGAGTTATATAAAGCTTTAGATAGATTCTATAAATTAGATATGATAGATTTTGATGATGATGATGTAATTAATATTGTCAATTTCAATAATTATCAATTCAAAAGCAAAGAGAATCCAAGTGAAGAAAATGATAGCATTTTTGATTGGGTTCATGAATTTAATCAATTAAATTCTCAGAAAGAATAAATGAGGTTAGTCATGGCTACTAAAGAAACCGAAATTCAATGGATTAAAATTGCTACACGTATGTTTGAAGACGAAAAAATCAAACTAATCGAAGCTGGCCCTAATGGAGCTAAGAATATTGTCTTATGGATAAAACTACTATGTTTTGCTGGAAAACAAAACATGAGCGGAATAGTAGGTAAAAATGCAAAGCAAGGTTACTCAGTAGAAGAATTGAGTGTATTGTTAAATAGTAACGTAACGGAGTTATCAAACGCTTTAGAATGTTTTAATAATTTCGAAATGATAGAAATACTAAGTAATAATACAATTGATATTGTTAATTTCGACAAACATCAAAATATTGATAAGTTGACCGAAATACAAGCTAATAATGCAAAACGACAAAGAAATTATCGTGCTCGAAAAAGAGCTAAAATACTAGAATTACAAAAAGATTTAGAGGAAATAAATAATTCCATTGATGATATTACTAACGTAACTAACGACGTAACGGAAAACGTTACTAATAACGTTACAAATGAAGAATCAATAACGCCACAAATCACGCCACAAATAACACAACGTAACGCAGATTCTCTAAATAAGAATAAGAATATAGATAATAAGAATAAAGAAGAAAAAACTAATAAAAAAGAAGAAATCCAAGAAGAACCTGTCGAAGAAAAATCTTCGACGGGAAAAAATGATTTTATCGATTTACTCATTTCTGATTTTCAAGAGCTTTATCTGAAATACCGCAATTGTGATTATGAACTAACTACAATCGGCAAAGAAAGGCAAGCTATAGGAAGCTTACT
>JAUQWR010000303.1 GCA_030835065.1 Candidatus Kapaibacterium sp. | reverse complement strand
TGGAGCTTTGGGATCGATATCCTTAAAAGCAAGTACAGAATCATTTTCAAATACTATTTCTGCAGGAATCTCTCTTTTTATAATCTTTGTAAAAATTGAATCAGACATAAAATCTCCCTAAATATAAAAACAGCTCCTCGGAAACCCGAGGAGCTGAGTTAATAAGAAATCAACTTATTATCTAATAACTGTCATTTTGTTTGATACAACTGTTTCGCCTGCTGATAATCTATAGATATAAGTACCTGCAGGAACCAAATTACCGTTGTTATCTCTAGTATCCCAGTTACGTGAATGATATGTAGCATCCAATTCGCCATTGATTAATGTTTTTACAACATTACCCAATAAGTCAAGGACTTCGAGTTTAACTTGTGATTTAGATGGCAAGTTAAATCCAATTACAGTATTAAAACCAGTAACAGGGTTAGGATAGTTATTGTCTAAAGTCAAATCGCCAACAACAGAATAAACAGCTGTTTCGATATCAGAAACTGAACATGATTGAGAACCATCAGCATCAACTTGACGCAAGCGGTAGTCATAAGTAGTGTTCAATTTAACATCGCGATCTGAGTAGTTGTATGATTTAGCGCTTGAAGAGTTGCCAGCACCTTTGATAAATCCAAGTGTCTTCCAAGCATCTTCGTTATCGCCATTCACACGGCGTTCTACATAGAAACCATAGTTATTAGTTTCTGAAGCAGTTTCCCAGAACAAGTCGATAGCGCCACGGCGAACTGATGAATTGAATGAAGTCAATTCAACTGGTACGTCATCGTCGCAAATTTCAACTACTGATTCTTGTCCATAGCCTTTAGCTTTCAAGAATGGGCGAACCATAGGAATCCATGTACCACGAGACATAGTTTGTGTTTGACCATCAACTGGTGAAGTACCAAAGTGGTGCAAGTGAGCGTAAGCTGGGTTACCTGAAGTAGGCATAAATGGAACCCACTGTCCGTAACCTTTTACGTTTTCAAATGCGAAGTAGTTATTGTTGATCAAGTTGTTACCAACTTTTTTACGGAATGCTTTGTCGATCATAACTTGGATACCAGCTGTACCTGCTCTGCCGTCAGGACCAACATATTGAGAAGTAGTTCTCATACCCATACGTGATTTAGAAGCACCCAATTCGAAGCCTGTTTCACCCAACTGAGCGATAGCAACCCAATATTTGTTTTTGTTCAAAACAACTGGTTTTGGCAAGCTGTAAGTGATATACTCATTGAATTTTGGTTCTGGAAGATTGTCAGCTAAGCCGCGGAATCTGTAGATTGTAGAACCAGCGATAAGTTGACCAGGAGTTTGGTCGCCTTGATCTGAATAGATTGAGAATGAAATATCATCCATAGCTTGGTTTTTATCGCCAAACAATACTTGGAAGCCATAGATTGTGTCAGTTTGTAATAATTCAAATTTAGCAGCAATTTGACCAGAACCGTTACCACCATCAGTACCAGCACCCCAAACTCTTTCATTTGCTAAGTATGAGTTAGCTGCGGATGTACCACCTTCAGCAAAGCCGAACAATGTAAGACCAGCACCCAATACGCCAGTAAATGAGTTTTCAGGAACGTCGTTCTTTGGATTGTTGATTGGATCGTAAGTAAACGCATCGCTAAATCTTAAGTTTACGTCTGAATATGTTGTATCGTTCTTTGGTTCTAAGTCGCCATTTGGTACGATAACAATTGCTTGTAATCTGTATTGGCCTGGGCCTGTTCTTCTTGCATTCCAATTTGGAAGTGGAACTTCAATTTCTTGACGTTTTACAAGGTTCGAAACAGGGAAAGTACGGCAATATACTGGTGTACCATCTGTGTTTGTACCACGGAAGATTTTAACTTTTACAGTAAATGTTGGA
Organism: Candidatus Kapaibacterium sp.; assembly: GCA_030835065.1. GTDB lineage: Bacteria > Bacteroidota > Ignavibacteria > Kapaibacteriales > UBA2268 > JAUQWR01. The sequence goes on along the minus strand of JAUQWR010000303.1, from coordinate 5,506 downwards.
GCATCAACTTCAGTATTGTTGCTAAGCTTAACTCTTACAGGAATATCTGTAGCTTGGCTTGCAGGAGCTGAAGTAAATGGCCAGAAGATCTTAACTGTAGAAACTTCGATATCAGTAATTTCTGATGGGAAGAGAATTCTTACGTTATCTACGAAGAAATCATCATCATCATCTGGAATTGTCATTGGGCTGATCTGGTGATCTCTTGCCAATACGCGAATTCTGAAACGGAAGTTTTTAGCGCCTTCTGCAGGTGCTGTAATAAATGTATCAGGAATTGCGATAAAGTATTTCTTATATTCATAGTCAATACCATCATCGAAAATGTTTGGACGCAAACCATTCAAGTTTGGAAGAGCTGGAGCTGTCAATGGTTCGTTTCTGTTTGCTTCGTTGAAGCCTGTGAAATAACCACCTGAGCCATAAACTGCCAAAGCTGACAAGTTTTCAACTGGAGGTTGAGGTGTACCGTCTGGTAATGGTTGTCTTGGATGGTATTGCCATCTCTTTACGTCTTTTACGTTTGTAATGAATTGGATACCGTCTGGTGATGGTCTCATTAATTCAACTACGATTTGATCTGTTGGGTTACCAAAGTTGTTATAAACTGTGAATGGGTTTTGGCTAACTACGGCACGTGGTTCGCAACCAACGATAGAACCGTCTGACCAACCTCTTGGCCAATCTGCAGCTTTTTGTGTTCTTTGGATTGACAATGACAATACAGCGCCTTTACGATTACGTAAGTCGATTGGGAATGAACGAATTTGGTCGCCACCTGGTTGTGGGTTTGGATTTGCACCGCCGATTGTTTTACGGTTCATCCAAATAACTGGTGATTGCAAACTCTTATTTTCTTTGTTCGCTGTTTTGAAGTTGCCTCTTGGAGGAAGTGGGTATAATGATACATCATCGCCACCAGTAACTATAGCTTCTTCGTTTACCCATTTGTAAACTGAAGGCATGTTTACTCTGTCGATTTCGTGGAATTCAGATACATCATCTGTAAATTCTTTAAGTCTGTTCATTACAAACAAGTTTACACTTGCTGTATCGTCAAATGGCCATTCGTCGCCATAACCTTCTTTAGATACTGGATCAGTTGGATCAGCAATAATGAAAGCTTTCATTCTACCAATATGATCTGCAACGAATTCGTTTGGTTCGAATGGTGGGAAATAAACTTGAACAAAACCGTAAGGAGGAATACCTGTCATACCTGCTGGTAATGGCCATACGTTTGTTGGGTTATAGTTTGCGCCTGATTTTGTTACAGGTGATGAATATCTTACCATGTTGTATGGATCGTCGCCGCAATCAGGTGAGCTTGCATCTGTTGCTAAGTCCAAACATGTTTTTGTGATATTGATCAAACGGTTGTAAACGATTCTATCTGTTGCTTGGTTCACAATTCTGAAACGAGCACGGAATACTAAGTCTTGTGGTACGTAGTTTACGCCATTAGGACCTTGAATATCGTTTGTTAAGTTTTGGATCAATGCTACTGGTTGCAATGCACCGATTCTTGATTCGCCAGCCAACAATTCATAATTGTTTGCATCAGCTGTCAAGATTTTTTCTGAGAATTTATCATCTGCATTTGCATCTTGTTTGCGGACGCGATACTGAATATCAACTACGCGTACAGCATTTTTCCATTGTTTGTATTTTACTCTCAATTGGTTGTGAGGATAACCTTCACGAGCACTGTAATTGCTGAAGTAATGTGTTGTTTGTTGGTATTCGCCAGCCCAAGGTGTACCTGTGGATGTATTTGTTTTTGAATCCCAGTTTACGTGGCGAGCCCAGCCTGTAACACCGGCTGTTGTGTTGATACGGAAAATGTTGTTTGCAGGTTCGCTATAGTAAGAGCTTACAATACCAAGACCTACGAAATCATCATAAACCATTGTGATAGAAGAGTCTGTACGGTTTAATACAACGTGAGCTGTAGCTGCTACATAGTTTGGACCTGGACGTCTGTCTTTTACAGAGTTGTTCCATGTGCCGCCTAATGTACCAAAGCCACCGTTTTTGAACATAATATTAACATAGTAAATGATTAACTTATCAGCATTGATTGAACGCTTGAAGTAAACTTTACCATAATCTTCTGCCATGTTCAATACAGGGTTGTATTGTGATAGGTGCAAAGGACCCCAGAAAGGAGCAATATAAGCACCACGGTTTGCAGTAGTAGACATTGAGTTTAAAGAACCGCCATTTGAGCGGATACCACTTGTTGCATTAGGAATATTATTACCTAATACTGAATATCTCCAACCAAAATCGTCTGGTGTAGCATCTGTCAAGCCATCGCCTGTACGGCCACGAGCATACCAGTCCATAGACATTGGGTCGTAAGCAGTTGTACCACTTGGAGGAATTACTCTTTCGCCATTAGCGTTATAGAAATAACGTCTGTTTGTAAGAGCGATACAACCAGTTGTTGATACGTAGAAAGAGTCGTAACGGATACCGTTAAAGTAGAAACCGAAACCAATCGGAATTGGACCGGCAATTGCATTCATTGTTGAGTCAACGTTAACGTTTTCGTGATTGAAAAAGTCACCGTTAGCTGGGTTATGGAAGAATCTCTTACCTTCATCTGGGTTTTGTGCCCAATATGATGGATCAAGAACTCTTGGACCGGGAACGATACGACGCCATAATGTTGGTTCGTCGTTAGTATCGACGATATCATTATAAGGCTGCCAGAAATCAGGCGCATCATCATCATTGTCTACGAAGTAATAACCTGTCGAAACTGCAGGATTAGTCTTCGCATTACTTGTTTCATTAAACTGGAACGGGAAGCTGGTCAAATTGACGAATGGGTTAGGTTCGGAAATCTTACTCTTGCGGAGAAGATCATCGCCGTTGCCCTTATCATCAGCAAAACCTGCTGTCACAGCCAAGCTTAATGTTAGCGCCATAAGAAGAAACCATTTTTTCATGGTGCACTCCAAAAAGTTTAAGTTAAACAAATATATTTTTAAAAAACCGAAATTTCAATTAACGTTTGAATCTCCAGCCTTTATCTTCAAATTCGAAGATCCAGCCGGCAATTTTGCCATGGTCGAATGTTTCGTAATTATCCCAATAGTCTTGAGTATAAGTAAATCTAGAGCTTGTATCTTCAGCAGGCACTGAGTCTGCGTGTTCGATAATGCTGTTGATTCTATCTTGCCATGAAGCAAAGCTTGATGGTCTTAAGTCTACCCAACCTTCGTAGCACCACTGATCGATATTTTCTGGTGTAAGAGCCAATTCTGTTTCTGCTCTTTGCACTGGAATCTTAACGTCTTTGCCGCGAAGATAAGATTTACCGTCTTTCATCAAAATTACTAAGCCGATTGAAAGCATTTGCTGGCGCAATTCATCATTTGATTTAATCAATTCTTCAGCTTTTGCTGATAAATCTTCATTTGAGAAGTTTTTCAATGCTTTCATTGAGCCAACTATTCTACGAAGAATATATGCTTCATAGAGTAATTTGGATAATCTTGGAGGACCAAGCAATTCAAATGCCACAGAGTCTGTGTTATGTTCTTTTTCTAAAGCAACTATTTTATTAAGTGCAATATTTCTCAAATATCCGCCACGATAAGTTGGACCTAAAGTAGAAGCATCGAGAGCATGGATAACGTCGCGTCCAGTATTTCCGCCTTGTACTTCATAAACCAAGTATTCAGCTATTTCTTCTGGAGTAACCATTTCCATTTGACCTAAAGCACTAATCGCTTCAAATTCGCCGCGTGAAAATATACCATTTTCGCCTGTATCGATAAATACTGATTTATAAACATCACCACTATCAACAACATTTTCGCCATCAGCAAATACAAATTTGCCTTCAGCCGGGCGTGCATTTTCTGGTTTCATATCAACCAATGGAATTGGTCTGCCTTTTCTTTTCACTTCGCCGTATGCTATTCTCTTCCAAGCAATTGCTGCAGTTGGCTTAATTTCTTTTACTAATGGTCCGTTTGGTGTACGTGCCAATAAGAAAAGCAATAAAGTTTGTGCACCTGCAACAGCTGTTTTTGATAGAAGAACTCTTGATGGTCTTTCTTCGCTATGAGTGTAAGGAATATTTACGCCCATACCGCCGGTACCGCTTGTACCAACCTTGAAATACATCTTAGTTCCAGCATCTACCAAACCTCTGTAAAGGATTTGAATATGACGAATAAGCTGTGGTACGTATGCACTTGCCATAACTGATTCAACAACTGCTTCGTCTAATGCATTTGTATCAATCTTTTTAATTGCATTAATTGTAGTATTGTAAATATCCAAATATGCAATTGCAGTAGCAGTATTAATACAATCAATTACCAAATCGGGTTTTGTCTCGCTTATCATTTCATATAATGCTGAGGATTTTAGTATTGATTCATCTAGATCGAAGAAAATATCTTTTATAAAGCCTTTTCTTGAATCTGTTTCTTTCAATACATCTGCCCAATTTCTATCTTTCCATTCTGAACGTGTAAAAATATTGCCCCATTTTGCAACGAACATGTTTGGATCGTGATTTGGAAATTCACTTCTTAGTTGGTTTATCGCATCTTCGGCTTCTGCCTGATTTAACGAAGAAACAATTAATTGTGCAGGATTGTGTTGCATTAGTTTGCGGCATAATGCCGAGCCAACCAAGCCCCACCCGCCTAACACAAGGATTTTCGAACCTTTTATATTCATATCTCTAACCGTATATTATTGAATAAATTCAAATTATATATTATCCGATTTTCCTAAAATAATAAAATCATTTACCTTTACAAAAAAGTTTATTCATTTTTAGCCAATTGTTAATAAATTCTTGCTTAATCGCTAAATCCTGTCTCGACTTTTGCTGAGCATTCAAACATCAATTGTCAAAGAACGTTAAAAGTGTTAAATCCCTTATTCTGTCTTGTTTTATCCACCTTTTACTATCAATGACACACTAGTTTTAAAAAGGTCTCAAATTTTTTTCATTTTTTTTTCAACTTTTTTATTTTTCTTCTACATATACTTGTAGTGACCCCTTGCATTGCCTCATCACATTTATCACTACAGCCTCTAATCCTTTGTTTTCAGTCATTTTCTCTATTTTTTTTCCATGATTATAAATTATATTATCTATATATTAATTTTCCATTAATTTTTGCTAACTATTGTTTTCTTTTTGTAAATTCATGTTTTATTATTATAAATATTTATTATTTGTTTGGATTTTTCAAATTTTATATATTATTTTATTTTCGTTCATCTTTATTTTTTGTCTTACTAAATATTAATGATTATGAAGAAATTATTACCTATTTTACTCTTTTGTACAATATTAGCCACCTCTTACTCTCAAAACAACAATTTTGAGATAAGTCGAGAATTTACACTTTTTACTTCCCAGCAGTTGAGTGGTTATCTCAAACCACTTTTCACTACAATCGAGGAAAGTTTAAATTCTGGCTTATATTCTAGCGCCAACTATTCAAATGGGTGGAGTTTTGGTATT
>JAUQWR010000031.1 GCA_030835065.1 Candidatus Kapaibacterium sp. | reverse complement strand
TATTAAGATATTTTTCGTCTCTAATACCATCGTTGGCATCTTGAACTATCAAATAAACAGTAGCACTACGTTCAATCAATTTCTTAGCTAATCTAAGAGTAACGTCATAGGCATATTCATGCTCTTGCAACTCGTAACCATCGCGGCTACCAATTGCGCCCGGATCAGGACCACCATGCCCACTAACTAAATAGAAGACATGCCCTTTTAGTTTTTTATCAATAATCTTGACATTAGAAGCATAATCACCAAATATTGAATAATCCTTTAGAGCAGAAATCAAATTAAGATTTTCGTCTTCTTTATCATGTTTAAATGATTTTTGAGATTTTTTAACAGCTTCATCAGTACTGATTGAAGCTTGTTTAAAATCTATCTCATATTGCATATATGGCACCCAAATCTCTTTTCCGGAAATAATATCTTTAGATTTGAGTTTTCTTTTATACATCAAATCATTATATTTTTGAATAGATTTGGCAATTTCAGAATCTTCAATATTCAAGCTGGATTTAATACTATTTCCATTAAATTTGAATATCTTAATAGGAAGTTTATATTTATGATGAAGAAATAGTCCATAATTTTTATCAAATTTTTTAGGATTGAGGGCAATAAATTCTTTAATATTTTCTGAGCCATTATCCAAAGCAAATCTTTTAAGGATATCATCTAGCCCTTCGCCATCTTTAGGATTTGAAGTAACATAATTAACACGTTGAGCCCAAGAGCTAGCCACTACAAACAAACACAAAACAAATAAGAACAAAAATCTCTGCACGGTACTTTTCAAAAATTATAAACAAAACAAAGCAAAAATAATGAATTACAAGGAAAAGAAATATATATTTTTAGGTATGTATAAAAAAAAAGCTGTCCCAACAATAGGGACAGCTTGAGAAAAACAAATCAAAAGCTGATTATTTTGCAATAACAACTTGTTGTTGAGACATAATACCGTCAATAAGAGTAACAACAAAGTAAGTGCCTGAAGCTAAAGTTTCAGCAGAAACTTTAATTTCATTAATGCCAGGATTAATTGAACCATTATGAATTGTAGAAACTCTTTCGCCATTCATATTAGTCAAATATACTAAAGCATTTGAAGCATTTTTGTTATTTTCAAATTGAACTTTCAATTCATTAACAGCAGGATTAGGATATGTGCTAATCTTAGCAGAATTAACGTTTGACAAGTCTTCATTTACATCAGTTGAACCAAGCAACCAAGTAATCATATTACCAATAAGAGTAGTTCTAGTAGGTTGATTTGCAATAAGATCGAAACTGAAGCCAGAATAAATTGCACGGCTATTTTCTGAAGTCATAATTTTAACAGCAGCATTATTTTCGCCAGAATTCATTGATGTACCAGAATAGGTTAATATTGGTGTAACCTTATTTTGAT
>JAUQWR010000302.1 GCA_030835065.1 Candidatus Kapaibacterium sp. | reverse complement strand
TTAAATTGATATGTATAATTTGTAACAGTATTATAAGCCGAATAATATGCTTTGCCTTCTACATTCAATTTATCAGTCAATTGATGTTTTAAACTAAATGAAAGATTATTATCATTCAAAGTGGACAAATCATCAATAATGTATTTAACATCTTTTTGTTTAATTTCAAATATATTCTTTTGCTCTTCAGTATTAAATCTATAAGTAAGTTTTGATTGAGTATTTGAAGTAATATAATAAAAGAGTTCAGCCATAAGAGTATGATTGACATATTCAGGTACGGTTTTGCCATAGCTTTCCATTTTATCCATTTTGTCATTATAAACAGTATAACCATCGCTGCTTACTCTATCAGCCATAATATTGAAACCAATATCAGTATCTTTAAACATACATCCAACATCAGCATTAAGGTTTAATGTATTATATGATTCATATCTGGCACTAGTGGACAATCTGAAAGGCTTATCAGGCTCGTCGGTTATTATATTGATTACTCCAGACAAAGCATTAGAACCATACATCGAAGAAGAAGGACCTTTTACAATTTCAATTCTCTTCACATTCCCCATAGCCATTCTTTTTAAATCCAGAATGCCCCCATTTCTGCCAATCAATGGTTCACCATTAATTAAAATCAAAGCATAATCCGGATCTAAACCCTGAATTTGAATACCTTTTCCATGATCATCAACGGTAAATAATCCGGTCTCCTCGTTTAGAATATTATCCAGCCTTAGCCCGCCGGATTTTTTTATATCATCTGTTCCGACTACCTGTGTAGTAATCGGATTACTTTCAATTTGCTTTGCAGTACGAGTACCGGTTACAACCACATTTTCTTTAATTTCGTAAACATCGCTAATTTTTATCAACACCTCATTCTTACCTTCTTTCAAGGTAAGTAAAGTATCAAATGGTCTGATACCTACTCTTTTAAAACTCAACAAATATTCGCCGGGTTTCACATCCTCAAATTTAAAATAGCCTTTTGTATTGGAATTGACAGCTTTCTTAAGCTCAGGTATTTTGATAGAAACAGCAGGCAAACCATCTCCATCAGTATTGACAACTCTACCTTCTAAAATACTGCCCTTGGCAAATAAATTTGGTATTGATAATATCAAAAAAATAATTGTAAAATATTTTCTCATAGCTAAATTATTTCAATTTATTAATTTTAATCAATCTTTCTCTTTCATGAATATTCCAATTCATTAACACGATTAAATTAAAAAAATAATTTTTCAGATAAAAGAAAAATCACACAAAATTAGCTGATTTTTAAAGATTTAGTAAAACTCAATTTGTACAATCGTTTGTTTTTGCCTAGACTAATTATTAAACATTTATTATCAGATATTCATTCTGTTTAGTATAAACAAAAAAAAAGCGAGTATAAACTCGCTTTTTTTTCTTAACAATTATGAATTTTTATTCTGACATTCTTTCGAATAAATCTTCAATAATTTTCTTAGCTGCATAAGGAATGTTAGTACCTGGACCAAAGATTTCGGCAACTCCTACACTGTATAAGAATTCGTAATCTTGGTGAGGAATAACACCACCAGCAATAATCATAATATCTTCGCGACCTAATTTTTTCAATTCTTCCATTAATTGAGGTATCAAAGTTTTATGACCAGCAGCCAAAGAACTAACACCAACAACGTGAACGTCGTTTTCGACTGCTTGTTTAGCTGTTTCTGCAGGAGTTTGGAACAATGGACCTACATCCACGTCAAATCCCATATCAGCATAAGCTGTAGATACAACTTTAGCTCCGCGATCGTGTCCGTCTTGACCCATCTTAGCAACTAAAATTCTTGGACGGCGACCTTCGCGTTTTTCGAAATCGTCGCACATTCTACGAACTTCTTCGATTGATTCTTTTTCTGCATATTCTGAGCTATATACACCCGAAATTGTACGTGTTTGAGCATTGTGTCTGCCACATACTTTTTCGATTGCATAAGAAATTTCGCCCAAGCTAGCACGCAAGCGAGCAGCTTCGATCGATAATGCTAATAAATTGCCTTCTCCAGTTTCAACGCATTTTGTAATTGCATTCAAAGCTGCTTCAACTTTTGCATTATCACGATTTTCTCTCAATTCTTGCAAACGTTTAATTTGTTGCTCACGAACTGCTGTATTATCGATGTCAAGAATTTCTAATGGTTCTTCTTTTTCCAAACGATATTTATTTACACCAATAATATTTTCAGCACCTGAATCGATTCTTGCTTGGCGGCGTGCTGATGCTTCTTCGATTCTCATTTTTGGAATACCTGAAGCTATAGCTTTTGCCATACCACCCAATTCTTCAATTTCTTGAATGTGAGCCCAAGCTTTGTCTATCAAGTCTTGAGTTAATTTTTCTACATAATATGAACCGCCCCAAGGATCGATTACATTGCAAATACCTGTTTCTTCTTGCAAGAAAATTTGGGTATTACGTGCAATTCGAGCCGAGAAGTCAGTTGGCAATGCAATAGCTTCGTCCAAAGCATTTGTATGCAATGATTGAGTATGACCTAATGCAGATGCCATTGCTTCGATGCAAGTTCTTGCTACGTTGTTGAATGGATCTTGTTCTGTCAAGCTCCAACCTGATGTTTGAGAGTGAGTTCTCAAAGCAAGAGATTTAGAATTCTTTGGATTAAATTGTTTGATGATTTTTGCCCAAAGAACACGTGCTGCACGCATTTTTGCTATTTCCATGAAGTAATTCATTCCAATAGCCCAGAAGAATGACAAACGTGGAGCAAATGCGTCTATATCTATACCGGCTTTGATACCAGTACGAACGTATTCCAAACCGTCTGCTAATGTATAGCCCATTTCGATATCTGCAGTAGCACCAGCTTCTTGCATGTGATATCCTGAAATTGATATACTATTGAATTTAGGCATAAATTTAGAAGTAAATTCGAATATATCTGCAATGATTTTCATTGAAGTTTCTGGTGGGTAAATATAGGTGTTACGCACCATGTATTCTTTTAGAATATCATTTTGAATTGTACCTGACAATTGTTCTAACTTCACGCCTTGTTCTTCGGCTGCTACAATATAGAAAGCCATTACTGGCAATACAGCGCCGTTCATTGTCATAGATACTGATATTTTATCTAATGGAATTCCATTGAACAAAGTCTGCATATCTAATATTGAATCTACAGCAACACCAGCCTTACCAACATCGCCCACTACTCTTTCGTGATCTGAGTCGTAACCGCGGTGTGTAGCCAAGTCGAATGCTACAGAAAGGCCCTTTTGACCGGCTGCCAAATTTCTTCTATAAAATGCATTTGACTCTTCGGCTGTCGAGAATCCTGCATACTGGCGAATTGTCCATGGACGTGTTACATACATTGTTGGATATGGTCCACGCAAATAAGGTGGCAAACCAGCTGTATAATGTATATGTTCTAAACCTTTAATATCTTCAAATGTGTAAATCGGCTGGATATCAATATTTTCCAAAGATTTAACTGTCATTTGTTCAAACGCAGCATTAGCTTCATGCTCTGCTTCAGCCTGCCAGGAATTTCTATCAGTCTTTTTGGATAGACTTTCAAATTCCATATTTGCAAAATCCGGTGTTTTCATTTTATATTTATCTCCGAAACATTTTCTAATTAATTATAATACTCCGATTTCTTTCAATAAGCTTGAAAGAAGTTCATAAATATTAGCCTTAATGTGGATGAATTCATCTACACCGGCTGATTTGAATTGCTCAACATAATCTGTCGGCAAACCGGCTAATACAAGTTTGGCTTTTGGCTTGGATTGTTTTAATGCACTTGCAAATTCTGGTACAACATTTGGATATCTATCGTCAGTAGAGCAAACTACATATATAGAATAATCAGTTGTTCCAACATAAGCCATTGCAGATGCTGCATCATTAAATCCTTCGCTGCTTACTATTTCAAATCCACCAACGGAGAAAAAGTCTGATGAGAAATCATTACGCCCTTTGAATTCTTTCAAAGCACCAAAGTTTACTAAGCAAACTTGAGGTAATTTACCTGTTTTTGCTTTGTATTCTGTTGCTGCTAAACGCATTTCTTCAAACATTTCGCCAGAGCGGAATTCTTTGATTGGTTCGATACTGATATTATCATTATGGATTGAGCTTGCATTCAATAACTCTGAAATTGTTGCTCCTGCAGCTACTGCATTGATTGCTGCTTCCATTGATTTAGATCTGTCTGAACTAAAATATTTATTAAATTCTTTTACTTTTGTATCTATTTCAGCATTGTTTCTATTTTTTAATCTGCTGGCATAATCATTTAAATATTTATCTGCTTCATTAGCAGCAAAAATTGTAAGATTTTCTACAGGTTTTTCAGTCAAATTAGGATACTTATTAGTACCTAATAGTGATTCGCGTCTGCCTGCAAGATTTGAAACTCTTTGAGATTTGATAGCATTAATTTCTGCTTGTGGAAATCCTTCGATCAATGCGTTTAAAATTCCGCCTTTTGATTCAACTTTGCGGAACAAATCCCATACTTTTTGAGCTATTTCGTTTGTCAATGTTTCTAAATACCAAGAACCACCTGCAGGATCGATTGTATCTGTCAAGTGCGATTCATTAAGAATAATTGATTGGATATTGCGAGCAATACGACGCGAAAAGTCAGATGGTAAACCTAAAGTTTCGTCGAATGTACCAACATGCAAAGCATCAACACCAGCTAAAACACCAGCCATAGCTTCGCTTGTGCCACGCAACATATTTACGAAAGGATCAAATTTTGTCTTGTTTACTTTTGATGTTCTTGCTATCAAAGTCATTTTTTGTGATTCTTCATTACCACCAAATTCTTTAATAATTCTTGCCCAAAGCAAACGAGCAGCTCTGAATTTAGCGATTTCAGTAAAGAATCTTGCTCCAATCGAGAAATTGAAAACAATACGTGTCGCAATTTCATCAATTTCTAAACCACGACGCATCAATTCATTTATCAAATATACGCCTGTAGATAATGCAAAAGCTAATTCTTGAATTGAATTAGAACCACCATTGTGATATACTTCAGCATCAACAGAGATTACATTAGCATTTGCAGCATTTTCTTTTGCCCAATTGATTAATAATGCAGCATCATCTAGTAATTTTGCAGGAGCTACACCTGATTTTCCATTTTTTATTAACTCGTTTAATGGATTGAGTCCGAAATTGACTTTGATTGAATTCAAATCAATTTTATTATTCTTGCAATAAGCAGCAAATAAAGCTGCCAATTCAAAACCTAATGTATTTGGTTTGAAGCATACAGGAACTTCATTTATATTAATACCTGAAAATGCTTTTTCTAAGTCATTTAAATCTGATACTAATAAACTACCATTTGATAGACATTCTTTGTTAGAATTGATGTTTTTTGCAGCAAATTCTTCGTTGATTGAGATATTCAATGCAGTCTGACCGCAGTTTAAGTCTTTTTTTGCTGCTGTATTGAATAATTCAGGTTGAGGATAATTAATTTCTTGGCTGATTTCCCAAGCATGTTTTTTATAACCAATACGAGATTTGCCACGTGTATATGCATATTCACCTGGCATATTTTCAACAAGATATTCGAGGCTTTCGATATCTGCCAAAGAATACAATGGCTTCAGGTCGATACCTTCGTATGTTTTTGTTATTAATTTTTTCTCGAATGGCGCACCTCCGAGTGTTTCTTCAGCCGCTTTTTTCCAATCTTCATAAGATGGAATCTCGAATTCTTCCAAAAATCTCTTTTCTTGCGACATAGCTATTCACTTTAATTTGTTATGTAATATTATAAATCACAAAAAAAATTTGCCCGCAGCTTTCCTTTTGCAAGCAAGTCCCATTTAATTTGTAATTTAATTATCAACTTTTTGTAAATAATTAATTTACAGATTCCAAAATTATCACTTATTTCTTAAAATTAAAAATATTAATTGAATATATATTGCTTTTTCACTTTGAATGGGCATTTTTTGAGCGTAAATTATCGATTTTTATTAGTTTAGCCTTGTCTAATCTCCGTCTTCGAGCCTAATCATGTATTGAATTACTTTCACTAATTCACTCACTTCCTTGCGCTTGACGTAGCTGTTGAACCTTACTAATTTCTCTTTAAATTGCGGATTGTGATTGATTATACTCAGGTTTTTCCTTCTCAGAGCTATCAATGTATTATTTGTTCTATCATCGCGCTGGCTCTCTTCTATTGCCCTCTCGCGACGATATAACTGTATCTCCTTTGGCGTTAACGGTATATATCTTTTCTTACTCATTTATATTTATACGCCCTTGGCTTTAAATTGTTTTAACATTCCAATCAAATAGTATATCAATGACCACAACATCAATAATGTTGTAAAATATATCATATAATCTATCGAAAACCTTAATCCTAAAACAATGAATAAGAGATTTACTGCAATTGTTGTAGCTGTGAGCTTGCCTACATAATTAGCCGGAATTACAAATTTCAATTTACTACTAGCATATAAGCCACCTAATAGCAATAATACATCTCTTGCTACAACAGCAATGAAAAACCAAACGGGAATCACATTTTGTATTGATAATATAATTGCAAGCATAATAAAAAACATTTTATCTGCCAGTGGATCAAGTATCTTGCCTAATTCAGATATTTGATTGAATTTTCGGGCTATAATTCCATCAAATATATCGAGAAATGATGCAAAAATCATGATTAATGCACATACCACATTGTGACCATTCCACAAATAATATCCTGCTGGTGCTACTAGTATTATCCTTATAATACTCATTATGTTTGGTATAGTCATGTTATACTCTTTTTTTGATAAATATTAATCCTAAAAATGATGCAATCAAAATACCAATCATCATCGGTTCAAAATTAAAAATATTTCTGAAAGAATAAAAATTTTGTTCTGCTAAATTTGCTTTTATTATCATCCATATTAATGTTCCAAATGAAGCACTCAACATTATTATTATCGAAGATTTTTTTGTGATGAAATACTTTTTGCTGTAACTGATAGATAAAGGAATAATTAAAGCAGGCACAGCTATTGAAGATGTCTTATATATTATATCAATCGCCGATGGTATTGCATATGCCATCAAAATACTTATTATTGAAGTTAATAGCAATCCAATATTTGTCAGGCTCCTCAATGATTTTCCTTTAAAGGCATTAATCTTCGAAAAAATATCCTTTCCAAATGTTACTGCCGATATAAATGCATAGCTATCAAAAGTGGACATTACTGTTGCAAGCATTGCTATAAAAAACACTCCTTTCCAAAACACTGGCAGAATTGCTTCGCCCAAACTTGGATATGCGAGTAAAGGATTATCAATTTGAAAATATGCCTTTGCATATAATCCACTAAGCAATGTCAAAGTATCAAACAATACCCAAAAAGCTATTGACCAATACACTCCTTTTTGCGAAGTTTCTGGATTTTTTGCAGCAGAACATCTCTGGTGAAAACTAGGATCAATAAATGTCTGGAATGCAATGAAATACCAAGATAATACATATTGCCAATTATTAGTGCCTAATGGCGACAGATGTGTATCCGGAAGTTTTGCAAGCATATCAAATGGCGATCCCAAATTTATAATTGCGAAAACTACTAATGCTCCAAATCCCAAATACATAAATACAAACTGAGCAGTATTAGTAAGTATATCCGATTTCAATCCACCATGAAATAAATATATTA
>JAUQWR010000301.1 GCA_030835065.1 Candidatus Kapaibacterium sp. | reverse complement strand
TTTTTTCAAAGCTTCTGCACCGCCTACAATTTCGAGCATTTCTTTTGTAATAGCAGCTTGGCGTGCTTTGTTATATTGAAGTTCAAGATTATTAATAAGATCGTAAGCATTAGTTGTAGCTTTATCCATAGCCATCATCCTCGAACCCTGCTCAGCAGCATTAGATTCTAACAAAGATTTCCAAACACGAATACCAGCTAATTTAGGAATAAGAACATCCAAAATTTCTTTTTTGCTCGGTTCGAAAATAAAATCAGTCGAAGAAGCTTTTTGCTCCTTTCCAGGTTCGATTGGTAAAAGATTATGAATAGAAGGTACTTGTTTAATAATACTTTTAAATTCATTATAGAAAATATAAACTTTATCATATTTACCGGAAATAAATCCCGAAGCAAGTGTATCGATAATAGTTTTTGCATCATCGAAGTTCAAATTTTGCATAATACCAGGCATATTAAGAATAATTGGATAGGCTTGTTTTCTGAAGAAACCGACAGCCTTGCGACCAGTAGGCAAAATAGAAATCTTGGCATTAGGATGCACATTTGGCAAATCTTCTTTAATAAAGTTTATTACATATTTAAACAAGTTGGTATTAAAACTACCGCAAAGACCTCTATCAGAGCTAATTACAACTAAAGCCACATTATTAACTTCATCTCTTTGAGAAAGCAAATTATGAGTATAAGAATCAGCTAAGTCAGAGATTAAATTGCCAACCATTAATTCTAATTTGCTAAAATAGGGGCGAGCTGACTCAATAGCCATTTGTGCTCGGCGCATTTTGGCAGCTGCAACCATCTTCATAGCTGATGTAATTTTTGCTGTACTCTTTACAGCTGATATTCTTTGCTTTATATCTCTCAATGTTGGCATATTAACCCTCTAAAGATATTTATCTTCTTTCATTAAATAATTTTGTACATAATCGGCAACAGAATCCTCTAAACTGGAAAACTCAAAATTATCCAATTTAGTCATAAGTTTATTCATTGTTGCCTGAGTATAATATTGATATTGGTTTACTAAATTATCCGGCATATCAATATATTCAATAATAGGAATTCTACCCATAGCTTTGAATACTGCATTTGCAAGATCATTCCAAGACAAAGCTCTACCAGTACCCAAATTATATATACCGGTGAAATCCGGATTATTAAGCATTTTCCACATGACTTCTGTAACGTCTTTTACGTATATAAAATCACGTTTTTGTTCACCATCATTATAATTTGATTCATAAGATTTGAACAATTTTACCTTACCGGTTTCTAAAACCTGATGGAAAGATTTTTGGACCATACTAATCATATTTGCTTTATGATATTCATTAGGTCCAAAAACATTAAAGAATTTAATACCGGTAGCTTTATTTTGAAAGCCATTTCGAATAATCCAGATATCGAAAAGATGCTTAGAAAGCCCATAGCAATTAAGAGGCTTAAGATTATCGAATTCATAATCTGAATATCCGAAAGAACCATCGCCATAAGTAGCAGCACTACTCGCATAAATAAATCTTATGTTTCTTTCGAAAGCAAATTTTGCAATCAATTTAGAATAAGAATAATTATTATCCATCAAGTAATCTGCATCAGGCTCTGTTGTAGCAGAGCATGCTCCAAGATGAATAATTGAATCTATTTTATAGTTATTGTAATAGCCATTTTCCAGCCTTTGGCGAAAAACATCTTTGCGGACAAAGTCCTCAAAATGCTTGCCGTTGAGGTTTTTCCATTTGTTTCCGGTTCCTAAATGATCAACAACTAAAATATCACTAATGCCATTATCATTCAATTTTTTTAGGAAACAAGAACCAATAAATCCGGCTCCTCCTGTAACTATAACCATATTACTTTAATGTCTTCTTAAAGTTATCGATAAATTTATTAACGGTATCAGCCAAGCTTTTCTTAATTTCATCAGTCAATTGCTTGATTGAGCGAATATCATCTAATGCCTTAGGATTATTATTGTCGAGATATTCGAAGAACTCACGTTCCAATCTGGCTAAAGAAGAAATTGGAAGATCATCCAAGACACCCATAGTAGCCATAAATATCAGAGCAATTTGTTTTTCTACAGGTAATGGATTAAATTGTTTTTGTTTAAGAATTTCAGTCAAAACAGCACCGCGAGTAAGTTTTGATTGAGTAGATTTATCCAAATCAGAACCAAATTTAGCAAAAGCTTCGAGCTCGCGAAACATAGCCAATTCCAGTTTTAAAGGACCTGCAATTTGTTTCATTGCCTTAATTTGAGCATTACCACCCACACGTGATACAGAGATACCAATATTCAGAGCAGGGCGGATACCAGCATTAAACAAGTTTGGTTCCAAATAGATCTGACCATCAGTAATAGAGATTACGTTAGTTGGAATATAAGCAGCAACGTCGCCGGCTTGAGTCTCGATAACAGGCAGAGCAGTCAATGAACCACCGCCATTAGCATCAGAGAATTTTGCAGCTCTTTCCAAAAGGCGGCTATGCAAATAGAAAATATCGCCTGGATAAGCTTCACGTCCAGGAGGACGGCGGAGAAGCAAAGATACTTGTCTATAAGCAGCAGCTTGTTTTGATAAATCATCATAGATAATCAAGGCGTGCATGCCATTATCACGGAAATATTCACCCATCGATGCACCACAATATGGACCAATAAATTGGAGTGGAGCCGGATCGGAAGCATTAGCAGCAACGATAATTGTATAGTCCATAGCACCATATTCTTCGAGATAAGATACTACGTTTGCTACAGTCGAACCTTTTTGCCCAATAGCAACATAAATACAATAAACAGGGTTAATACCCATTGCAGCAGCTTCAGGAGTATGAGTGTACTTTTGGTTGATAATAGTATCCAAAGCAACAGTAGTTTTACCAGTTTGGCGGTCGCCGATAATCAATTCGCGCTGTCCTCTACCAATCGGGATCAAAGAATCAATAGCCTTGATACCAGTTTGTAGTGGTTCTTTAACCGGTTGGCGTTCGATAACGCCAGGAGCTTTGCGCTCAATAGGGTAGAACTGCTTGCAATTGATAGCACCTTTACCGTCGATTGGCTCGCCAAGAGGATTAACAACGCGGCCCAATAATTCTTTGCCGACAGGTACGGAAGCAATTCGACCGGTACGTTTTACTTGGTCGCCTTCCTTTACTTTACTATCATCGCCAAAGAGCATCACACCAACGTTATCTTCTTCGAGGTTGAGAACCATGCCGAATACACCATTTGGGAATTCGAC
>JAUQWR010000300.1 GCA_030835065.1 Candidatus Kapaibacterium sp. | reverse complement strand
TAACTCAACCAGAAAGAGTACAAGAAATGATTTCGACAGTAAAATCAGTAATGGAAGATATTAAGAAAAATGAAGATAAAGATGCTGCGATGAAAGTGAAAAAAGCTCAGGAAAAAGACAAAGATGTAACTCTTAAAGATAATAATTTCTGGTTTGGCAGCATACTTGAATCTTTGAACAATCAGGAATCTCCAAGCGACTTGTTGAAATATTTCGAATATGTAAATACATTAGATGCAAAGACAATTAAAAATACTGCTAAAAAATATTTCAATACAAACAATATGATTGAAGTAATAACAAAACCGGAAACCACAGGCAAAAATTAAAATTTCAATTTTCGGTAGAGGTGAATTATGTATAAATTAATTATAAAAATCATGCTTGGCTTGCTCTTAGGAGCAAGCACAAGCTTGGCTTCACAAAGTTTTAAAGGTAGAGTTGTCGATATTACAGACAACAAGGCTCTGCCTGGCGCAAACGTAACTTTGCACAACAAAAAAGACAGCAGTTTAGTTGCCGGAAAGCTTACAGACAAAACTGGGAATTATTCTTTCGAAGGTATTAAAGACGGCTCTTACTATTTAAAGGTTACATTTGTAGGCTATACTTCTAAGTATTTGGATTTAGCAATGAATTCAAGCAAAGAAGAACTGGCTCTTATAAGGCTATCGCCCGGAGCAGCTATGCTCGATAATGTCCTCGTCGAAGCAGAAAAAGCTCCGATTCAGTATTCCGGCGGCAAAACTGTTGTCAATATCGACAAAAATATTGTTTCTAATGGTGGCAATGCATTAGATGTATTAAGAAATACTCCTGCAGTAGAAGTAAATGCCGAAGGTGAAATCAAGCTTAGAGGCTCGGCAAATTTCAGAATACTTATTGATGGCAAAAAACCGGGTGGTGATGGATCTTCGCCAAGTACTATTCTAAAACAAATATCTGCTACAAATTTGGAGAATATTGAAATCATAACCAATCCTTCTGCTAAATATGAAGCTGAAGGTGGAGCCGGTATTATCAACTTGGTTACCAAGAGAGCTAAACGTGACGAGGGATTAAATGGCTTGCTTACTCTTAATAGTGCGACTACCGATCGTTACACTGGCTCGGCAAATTTCAATTATAGAAAAGACTTTTACAATGCTTTCTTTAATTATGATTACCAAAAAGAATACAACTTTATTGCTCAAAACCTTAATAGAGATGTTTATGCTAATTCCAATACTTTATCTCAAAAGGTTGCGCATACTTCCAGACACACACATAATATGCATAATTTCAAAATAGGTACTGATTTGTTTATTGATGATTATAATTCTATTACTTTTTTTGCTAATGGAAGATATGTAGATATCAATCAAAATTCAGATATGCTTTATAATAACTACACTAACAATATTCAATCCGATAGAGTTTTTAGAAACTTGATTATCCAACAGCCAAACAATGCATGGGATTATTCGTTCAACTACACTAAATCTACTGATAATAAAGGTGAAGTACTTACTTTCGACGCACTGGTATCAACTTGGAGCACCGATCAGGACAATGATTTCACTCAAAAGCAATACACAGATCTTAATACTCCCCAGCCTCCGAATGTAATCAATCAAAACAATTTGGTGATTGCTGATATGAGATATATTAATGTTAAAACTGATTATGTATTGCCATTAAATAATTCTTCAAAATTTGAAGCCGGAATGCAAGCTGAATTCAATCAATTCGAATTGGATAGTAAGCTGTATAATTCTTTCAATTTGGAGCCAAAACCTTCTGATTGGGTGTTTGATTCGAGTTTTTCTACTCGCTACAAAAACAACATGGATGTATA
>JAUQWR010000299.1 GCA_030835065.1 Candidatus Kapaibacterium sp. | reverse complement strand
TTCTGAACTGATGCCAATTCCATTAGCAATAACATTTATTTCGTAATGATTATCGACACTATCAACTGATACCACAATATGTCCTCCATGATTAGTAAATTTAATTGCATTAGAAATTAAGTTTCTAATTACAGTCATTATCATATTTCTATCACATTTGACAATTAAATCAGTATCAAAATAAGATTGGATCGATATATTTTTGTTTTTAGCAGTAGGTTTTAATAAGTAGATATTATTGAATAATAATTCATATAAATCAAGATCTTCCAATTGCATTGGAATTTTTCCAGATTGGCTTCTAGACCATAAAAGAAGTTCATTAAGGAGATTAAAAATTGAATTTGCAGAATTATGAATTGCTTTAGCCATTTCTTTTAATTCGCTTATAGATAGCGAATCAGAATCTTCCATAAGAATTTGAGAAAGACCTAAAAAACCAGTAAAAGGAGAACGAAGATCATGTGCAATAATAGAGAAAAATCGATCTTTTGCTGCATTTGCTTCTCTGAGCCTATGTTCTGAGTCTTTGATAGCTTTTTCTGCAGCAATGCGATCAGTTACGTCTATAGAGACAACAACTGTGCGCAAACTACCATCGCTTTTTTCAAATATCTTTGAATAGCATTCAATATTTCTCCATTCACCATATTTATTCTTAAAACGCCAAATATCGTAAGAACTGACTTTAGTACTAAATAATTCAGAAAATTTTTGAATAGCTGTTTCAATATCTTCAGGATGCATCAATTCAGCAGCAGATTTACCAATCAATTCTTCAGGTTTAAATCCTAAGATAAACTCATAAGAAGGGCTTACATAAGTATAAATTCCTTTGTTATCAATTTCACAAACCAAATTGTTTATATTTTCCACTAAATATTTATAATTTTCCCTACTATTTTTAAGCTCAAGTTCGTAATTACGAATGTCTGTAATATCAATGATAGCACCAACTATTCCTTTAATCTGATTGTCATTCGAATAAAAAGGTGCTTTGTGGAAAACAACATTATGTGTCTTACCATTAGAATCTATCACTTTTGATTCATAAATTTGAATTTTACCTGATTTTATAATTTCCAAATCTGCTTTATGATATATATGAGCAAGTTCGGTATCAGAAATTTCAAAAGCTGTTTTACCAATAATATCAACCTTATTTAATCCTATAAGATCAGCAAAAGCTTGATTACAACCAATATATACACCATTAGAGTCTTTGTAAAATATTGGTGCAACTATTGCATTATTAACTGTGTCCAGCAAATTACGATTTTCGATTAATTGAATTTCTGCAAGTTTACTTTCAGTTATATCTATTACAACACCAGTGATTTTAATTTCTCCATTATCCTTCACTTCAGAAATTCTACCAATATCTTTGAACCAAATATAATGACCATCAGCATGCTTAATTCTATATTCTGACTCATATTTATCAATATAACCAAGACTGTGATTTTTCATCGAATCCATTGTAGATTGGTAATCATCAGGATGTAGTAAATTAGTAAAATCTGTGTAATGTTTAAATATTTCAGGAGGATATCCAAGCATTTCGGCTTTGCGCAAATTAAAGCTAACATTTCCAGTAGGTAGCTGAAGCTCCCACCAAGCAATTTTACCAGCATCCATTGCTGTTTCTAGCCGATCATTGCTCTGCTTTAATTCAAGCTCAAACTGCTTTTTGCGCGTAATATCTTTGGTTACTGTAAGAATTAAATGCTTATTATCAATACTAATTTTTCGAGCAGACATAATCACAAAAATTGGTTCACCTTTTTTGTTGTTTAATTCAGCTTCAAAATTATTTACTTCACCAGAGTTCTTGAGAATTGTGATGAATTCGTTTCTTTGTTCTTTTGATTTCCAAATATTTAATGATTCACTAAAGGAAGATTTGCCAATAGCTTCTTCGTATGAATATCCAGAAATATTAGTAAATCCAGGATTAAGTTCGATAAATATTCCCGTATCTAAATCACTAATTGTGACAGAATCAGGACTAGAATTAAACGCCTTAGAGAATTTTTCTTCAGAGATTTTAAGTAAAGATTCAGTATGCTTTAATTTATTTATATTCGAAATAGTAGATCTAATATAAGTTTTCCCGTTTTCTTCGAATTTATTGCTTTCGATATTCACATATAACTCGCCACTATGGGTAATAATTTTAAGCTCGTATGAACTATTAATATTATCATTTATTAATGAACGTATATGGTGATACAAATCATTTTGGTAGTTTGGATGTACTACAGATGCAAACTTTATATTTTTAATTTCAGAAATCGATTTTCCGATAAGTCTATTGAAGTATGAATTAGAATTGATAATATTATAATCAGTATCGTAAATAACATACCCTATCGGAGCATTATCAAATAAATCTAGGTATTGCTTTTGAGATTTTTCTAAAATTAATTGTGTTCGGATTAATTCGTCATTCTGAAACTGAAGTTCTTGATGATAAATACTTAATTCTTCCAATAATAATTCAATATTCTTACTTGCCACCAGATGCTCAAATTTGGGATTTTTAATGGCATTAAGAATTCTATTCATTAGTTCATCGTGTGAATGATTATGATCTATCATTA
>JAUQWR010000298.1 GCA_030835065.1 Candidatus Kapaibacterium sp. | reverse complement strand
TGGAAAGAAATCACTGAGCGCATTTGCTCTCCTGCTTTAGCAGGACCATGAAATTCTTTGCAATTTTTATCAATAAAATCTCTTAAATTTCTAAAAATAAAATTAGTATCATGCTCGATGCCAGTACCAACATTGAAAATACCGCTCAAATTTTCATCAAGGGCAAGAATATTAGCTGAAACAATATCATCGATATAAATATAATCTCTGGTAATTTTACCGTCTCCATTAATGATGGCTTGCTCTCCATCTACCATTTTGCCAGCAAAAATAGCAACTACTCCTGCTTCGCCCTTAGGATTTTGTCTCGGTCCATATACATTACCATATCTAAATGAAATATACTTCATACCATATACTTGTTCGTAATAGTATAAATACTTTTCGCATGATAGTTTAGTAATACCATAAGGAGAACAAGGATTGGTTGGATGCTCTTCATCGGCTGGGAAATATGATTGTTCGCCATAAATAGTACCACCAGAAGAAGCAAACACAATCTTTTTTACATTCGAATTTTTTGCAGCTTCGAATAAATTAATGCTACCGACAATATTATTTTTAGCATCAAACTGCGGATTGGATACAGAAAACCTTACATCCATCTGTGCAGCCTGATGACTAACCAAATCAAATTTTTCGTTTAAAAACAAATCATGTATTTCATTATCATTAATATCGATTTTAATAAATTTAGCTTTGGGATTAATATTTTCGAGTTTGCCAGTAGATAAATTATCAAGAATAACAACCTCATGACCCAAATTAATATAAGAGTCAACAATAGTAGAACCAATAAATCCGGCACCGCCGGTAACAGCAATTTTCATGACTACCCCAAATTCAAAATTATCTAACTGCTTCCCATTCTTTAGAAACAGATTTTCCAAACAACATAACGCTTAAAGAATTCAAAGTCCAATACCAAACAGTCTTGACATAACCATATTTTCTAAATCTGCGAGGAGACTCGAGCACTCTTAGTTCGGCTGCGTATTTGATTTTTCCAATCTTAGCCAATCTGGAATACAAATCAAAATCTTCGCCTGCAACAATTTCGTTTCTATACCCATTTACAGACTTAAAAAAGTCGCTTCTCACAATCTGGCATTCGCCTCTTCCCATTCCTAAGCCAATAAAATTAAGAACTCTAACATAAAAATTATGGAAAGAATAGAAAAGCTTATCTTTAAATACAATTTCTTCAGGAAACGCAGTAACATAACAAGCCACTGCAATACCATCAGAAACAGAAGAGCCTTTTGCCCAATTAGAGATAAAAAGGAAAAAATCATCAATATTTTCGGGATAGGAGTCTGCATTCAAAAACACCAAAACGTCTGCATTAGCTACTTCAGCGCCTCTATTTCTGCCTTCTGAAATAGTCTGTCGATATGGTTTGTCATGAACAACTACAATATCGGCATATTTGCTTGCTATTTCGACTGTTTTATCGCTACTGCCACCATCCGAAACAATTAATTCAAAATTATACTTTTCTCTAATTGATTTAGGAAATCTTTTAAGCTGGTTTTCAATTATTTTTTCTTCTTGATATACGGGCATAATCAAACTAAGGCAAGGCTTGCCTCCCATTTGATTATTTGAGATATTAGACTTTGCTTTTGCTCTATCTTCTGTAACAAGTTCTGTTTTATCAACAATATAATGCAAATAAACACCCGTTATTCAAAAAAAATAATTTAATTTATATTAATTTACATAAAAAAAACATGTTAAAAAAATTTATTGGTTTAGATTTTTGTTTATGTAAAAAAACTTATTAAACAAAAAATTATATTTTGAATATTTAGAAAAGAATTTATATTTTGCCATGACGTATTTATAAAACGAAATTTTTTAATCGGAAATTTTTATTTGTGGAGAGAGAAAATTGGAAAAATTTAAAAATTACATTAATGGTCAGTGGGTCGATGCAGTTTCCGGCAAGACCTTTAAAAACATAAACCCAGCTAATACAGAAGATATCATTGGCGAATTTGCATTCTCAGAATTTCAAGATGTTGATAATGCAGCTAAAGCAGCACGCGAAGCATATAAAAAATGGAGATTGATGCCAGCACCAAAACGTGGCGATTTGCTTCGCAAAGTTGGTGATATTTTTAATCGTCGCAAACAAGAACTTGGTCGCATTATGACTCGCGAAATGGGCAAGCCTACTTTCGAAACCGAAGGCGATGTGCAAGAAGCTATTGATACTGCTTACTATGCTGCTTCTGAAACCAGACGCCTTTTTGGTCATACTGTGCCTAGCGAACTTGATAATAAAATGAATTTGTCTTTTAGAGTGCCTATTGGTGTTGTTGGTGTTATCACAGCTTGGAACTTCCCTGTTGCAGTTCCTTCTTGGAAAATTTTACCAGCCATTGCTGCAGGCAATACAGTAGTTTATAAACCTTCAAAAGAATCACCTCATTCTGGTGTTATTTTTGCAGAAATTATGGAAGAAGCCGGCATTCCTGCTGGTGTTTTCAATCTTGTTACTGGCACTGGCTCTATGGGCAATCTTATCGTTGAGCACCCTGAAATCAATGTTATAGGATTTACAGGCTCTACTGATATCGGCTGCAAAATTGGCGAAATTTGCGGTAGATTAAACAAAAAAGTATCACTCGAAATGGGTGGCAAAAATGCTCAAATTATAATGGAAGATGCTAATCTTGAATTGGCTGTCGATGGTGCTTTGTGGGGTGCTTTCGGTACTACAGGTCAAAGATGTACTGCTACCTCTCGCCTTATCATCCATAAAGATGTTTATGATACTGTAATTGATATGCTCGCTACTAGAGCAAATAAATTGAAAGTTGGTCCTGGATTGGTAGCTGGCACAGAAATGGGTCCTGTTATCAATTCTCCTTCGCTCGATACAATACACGGCTACGTCCAAAAAGCTTTAGCTGATGGCAATCGCCTCGTTTGCGGTGGCGAAAGAATTACTGATGGCGACTTAGCTAAAGGTTACTTCTACAAACCGACTATCATTGCTGATGTCAAAAAAGGCGATACAATTTTCCAAGAAGAAATTTTTGGTCCTGTTTTAGCTGTAAGCAAAGCTGACTCTTTAGATCACGCAATCGAATTGCAAAATTCTGTAGATTTTGGTTTGTCTTCATCGATATTTACTAAAAATGTCAATGATGCTTTTAGAGCTATTCGTGATATCGAAGCTGGTATTACTTATATCAATGCTCCAACAATCGGTGCCGAAGCTCACATGCCTTTCGGTGGTGTTAAAGGCACTGGTAATGGTCATCGCGAAGGTGGTTGGACTGTATTTGATATATTTACTGAATGGAAAACTGTTTATGTTGACTATTCAGATAAATTACAACGCGCCCAAATCGATAATTATTAATAAATACTTTAGTATTAGAAAAGCTGCTTCACTTAAAGAGGCAGCTTTTTTTTTCAAATTTATTCTTTTTTGTTCGTCAAATATTCTTAATTATTAGTTTCAACTAAATTATGTGTATATGAAAAAGAATAGATTAGAAGCTTTTAGCGATGGAGTTATTGCTATAATAATTACAATCATGGTTCTTGAATTAAAAGTACCTCATGGCATTGATTGGAATTCTATCAGTCCGCTTATCCCAAAATTTCTTAGTTATGTATTGAGCTTCGTTTATATAGCAATTTATTGGAACAACCATCACCATCTGCTTTATACAGTCAAAAAAGTAAACGGAGCAATTTTGTGGGCTAATACACATCTTTTGTTCTGGCTATCATTAATACCATTTGCCACTGCTTGGTCTGGCGAAAACAATTTTGAACAAATGCCTGTTGCTGTTTATGGATTTATTCTTTTTATGTCTGGAGTAGCTTACTATATACTCTCTAACACAATTATTAAAACACATGGTGAAGATACTATACTCAAAACAGCTATTGGTAAAGACTTAAAAGGTATTATTTCTGTTATTCTTTATGCTTTATCTAGTCCATTAGCATTTATCTCTTCTTATGCTTCACTTTCTATATTTATTATTCTTGCTATTGTTTGGTTGATTCCGGATAGAAGAATTGAGAAAAATATTGTAGAAGAATAGACTTCTCTATGTATTTTATATTAGCTAATATA
>JAUQWR010000297.1 GCA_030835065.1 Candidatus Kapaibacterium sp. | reverse complement strand
AGGCCAGGTAATTTCAAAAATTGATCCAATTAAAGTTGAAAAAATTACTTCTGCAGGTCTCAAAAAAGCAGCTTGCTGCAATCTTGCCGAAAGCTTCCAAACCAGCCCTTCGGTGGATGTTGAGTATAGCGATGCCGTTTCGGGTGCTAAACGCATTCAATTACTTGGCTTAGCTGGTGTTTATTCTCAAATGCTTGCCGAAAAAGTTCCTACTCTTAGAGGTATTGGAGCTGCTTACGGTTTGGCTTATGTGCCGGGTCCTTGGATGGAATCTATTCAAGTTTCTAAAGGTTCTGCTTCTGTTACCACTGGTTATGAATCAATGACAGGTCAGATCAATATAGATTACAAAAAACCAGAAAAACACAATCCTACATTCATTAACATCTACGGTGATGATAATGGTAGAGGCGAAATCAATATTGATCATACTATGGAAGTAACTGATGAATTAAGTACTATGCTTATGGTTCATGGTAATTATTTCGGTAGCGAAATTGATCATAATGACGATAAATTTATTGATAAACCTATGGTCAAACAATTGAATTTATTCAATCGCTGGAAATATCAAGGCGAACATTACGAGTCTGTTACTGGTATTAAAGGTCTTTACGAAGATAGACAAGGTGGACAAAAAGGATATTCCGACGACAAACAAAATCTTTATGGTATTGATGTTGTTACTCGTCGATATGAATTCTTTACCAAGAATGGCTATATCTTTAATGATGAACCATTTTCCAGTTTGGGAACAATCGTTTCGGCTTCTCACCACAAGCAAAATTCTAATTTTGGCAAAAGAGATTATGATGCTGAGCAAAATTCTTTCTATACAAACATTCTATTCCAAAATGAATTAGGCCACGAAGGACACAGCATGACAAGCGGTTTCAGCTACCAATACGATAATTATTTAGAACATATTGATACTCTAAATAATAATCATTACGAATCTGTTCCCGGTGTTTATACTGAATATACTTATTCAGGTATAGAAGGCTTAACCTTACTAGGTGGTATTAGAGCTGATTTTCATAACAAGTATAAGACATTCATCACACCTCGCTTCCACTTAAAATGGGCAGTTTCAGATGAAACTACAATCAGAGCTTCCGCAGGCAAAGGTTTCCGTTCTCCACATGTTTATATGGAAAACACTGGATTATTAGCTACTTCTAGAGATATCATTGTTCCAAACAATTTAAAAGAAGAATCAGCTTGGAATTATGGTTTGAATGCTTCTACTACATTTGATTTATTAGGTATTACTTGGAATTGGAATACCGAATATTACCGCACTCAGTTCGATAACCAAGTTATTTTAGATTTAGATACAGATCCAAGCAAAGCAATATTTGCGAATTTAGATGGTGAATCATATTCTAATAGCTTCCAGATAGATGTTAATTTCGAACCAATTAAAAGATTTACAGTTACAGCTGCTTATAGATTGAACGACGTGAAACAAACAATTAATGGTAAACTCGAAGACAAACCACTTCAAAGCAGACATAAAGGCTTCTTAAACTTAGTTTATGATACTAAAGATAAAGGTTGGAGCTTCGATTTTACTGCTGAATATAATGGAGGTGGAAGATTACCTAATACATCTGCTAATCCTGAAGAATTCAGACTTAAAGAAGATTTCCCATCATTTGTACTTCTTTATGCTCAAATAACTAAGAAATTTGAAGGATTTGAGATTTATATCGGTGGTGAAAACCTTACAGATTATGTTCAGCATCATCCAATTCTATCAGCAAAAGATCCATTCGGAAAATATTTCGATAGCTCGATTATTTGGGGTCCGGTAATTGGCAGAATGTTTTATGGTGGTATAAGACTAAGTATCGATCACAGCCATTAATATTTAAATATATCCGAAAAAATATACATAAAAAAAAAGTATATGGTTATCTCAAAAGTCGAATTGACATTCTTTCCTTAAAATAGCATTTATACATATTTTCTGTAGAGACAGGTCTCAGATCTGTATCTACAATATATTCTGCATTAAATTTTTACTATTTTTGATACTAAAACTTTTCTGCCTATCATAAAACAATTCTTCAACTTTGTGCTCCTTCTTCGATTTTTTATTTTGATCCAGAGCTGAAGAAATATGATTTAATACATATTTTTGAAAAACTGATCACATTTTACTTGACTTAGGCTCCTTCTTCGATTTTTTATTTTGATCCAGAGCGACGAAATTTCCCCAAAAAAAAATGCTTGATCAATAATTTCTTCAAGCATTTTCTTAAAATTTTATACTATTTGATAGTTATATCAAGAATCACATCAATTATTTATTAATAATCACAAATTCCACTCTTCTATTTTGCTGCCTACCTTCCTCAACACTATTATCAGCTATTGGTTTTTCTTCTCCCCAACCAACACTTCTCATTCTATTTTTTTCAATCCCCTTAGAAATTAAATACTCAACAACAGAATTAGCCCTCTTTGTTGATAGCACTCTATTCGACTCATTCGAGCCAATATCATCAGTATGACCATTGATTTGAATTCTAATATTTGGATTTTTCACCATAAACTCAACTAAGCGATTAAGTTCGATAAAAGAATCAGGCAATAGATTAAAATCATTATATTTAAAGAATATATTATTAATTCTTATAACTTGCCCCTTTTCGATTGGAACTAAAATAAGATTTTTTTCAACTTCCTTATATTCTTTCAAATTAGTCAAATCAACATTTTCATTAACAGCAATATAATTATCAGCTTGAGCCAAAAATCCGTACTTAAAACCTTCTGGCAAAGCTATTTTATATTCACCTGTTTCAGGATTTGATCTGGCATTTCCAATATTTTTACCATCTGGAAGAGTTTCATACAAAATCACAGCAGATACAGGTTTATTTGTCTTTGAATCTAAAACTTTACCACTAATCAAAACAATCTTTTTAGGTTTTAATTCTTCGGGCAATTTTACCCTAAAAATATCATCATTACCAATAGAATTTTCAGAAGATACAAAATATGCAAATTCTCCACTTGCCGGAATTGTATAGAAGCCATCCCATCCATTTGTATTAATACCTTTTCCCATATTAATTGGTTCAGACCAGCTATTCCATGTGGAATCTAATCTTACCGACATAAACATATCATTAGAGCCATAGCCGGGCTTGCCAGAGCTAGAATAATATAAAGTGAGTCCATCTGATGCCATAAACGGAGAGTCTTCGTCTGCAGAACTATTAATGGTGCTACCCAGGTTTTTCGGCTCAGACCATGAACCATCCGACTTCAAATGACTTACATATAAATCTCTTCCACCAAATGAATCATCACGGAGCACACTCAATAATATAAATTTCCCATTAGCACCTAATGAATAACTACCAGTAGATGAATAATTATAGAAATTATCTATTTTCAGTGCTTTTGGAAAAGACCATTGCTCTCCATTTCTATACGAAACAGATAAACCATTCGAAAAAGTTCCATCTTCGTTGTAAACATTTCCAATTAAAAGAGAGTTACCATCAGGAGTTACAGACAAAACAAAATTATTGCCTTCAGTATTTAAAGGAGCCCCCAGATTAATTGCATTCGAAAATTGATTAATAGAATCCACGAATCTACTATACCAAATATCTTGCTGGCGTTTTTTTCCTATATTTTTTGGATGACCGTCACGAGTAAAAAATAATTCTTTGCCATCTGGCGAAATTACCGGTCCAAGGTCGCTATATAAGGAATTTACATTCTTTCCTAAGTTTTCTGCTGTATAATACTTTACATTTTCTCCTAAAGTATTAATAGCGACTTTAAAATCTTCTTTTTTGTCTGAAATACCTACTGCATCAATTTGATAAACATCAATATAGTTTTCTAATGCAAGTTCAATCTTTATTGCAGTTACTTTATAATTTGCATTAGAATCCAAATCAATCGTAAAAATCCTACCTTCTTTAGGTCCAATCTCAATTTTTGAATTGCCATAAATCAAATACTCTTTGTTTAAACTATCATAAAGATATACCTTAATAATAGCACCAGGATTGACATTTTCGTGAATATAAATCCTTTTGGCAGATTTTGGATTTTTA
>JAUQWR010000296.1 GCA_030835065.1 Candidatus Kapaibacterium sp. | reverse complement strand
ATTCTCAAATTTCATCAATTCAACTCCTAGTTTTACTGGTCCAACTTTACTATTAATAGTTAGTTTCCCGTCTAGTTTTGCTTTTGCTTTGAATGTACCAAGAGTATCTATAATTGATAAGCTAGAAGTGGGATCTAATCTAAAATTAGCATACCACATTGGCACATTAAATCCTTTATTTGGATCGGTAGTTACAGAAAATTTGTAAGATGTTTTGCCAGAATTTAGAGTAATAGTACCTGAATAATCTAATTCATCCGGGGAAATTGGCAATTTTATTTTACCAGAGAAGCCACCTTCTGTGAAAGAATTAGATACTAATTTGGCAAAAAATTCACTTATTTTTGCTTCGAAACCACCTAAATTTACATCTGCAACATTTTGAATTGCTGCTTTGGTGCTTATTCCTGTCTCATCAATAATAAGATTATTAAATATAGCTTCAATTTGATTATTACCCGATGTTTTAAATTGTTTTGGTAATATTAATTTCGCTTGATTAATATAACATCCTTGCCATGTATTGTCAGTTACTCCTGTGTATGATTCAGGATAAACAATACCACTAGGATTTGCAGCACTACTCAAATCAATATAAATCTTGTTTGTACTGATAGAAAAATCTTTGATCACTGCCGGTGAAAATTGATTTATTGCAGCCTCAGCAATCATTTCTTTAGTCTGACTAAATTCGCAAGAAAATGGAATTGAAACATTTTTCCCATCATCAGGTGATGGTATTAATACATTTCTGGGAAAAACTAATTCAGCAGAAACTTTTAGTGATTCAAATCCATTATTATTAATTGTAATATATGTACCCTTATCCGAACCTTGCCCTTGTTTAAATTTAAAACTCCATGAGTCAGGAGTATTAGGAATTGAAATTTCATTGGCGAGCATCAATTCCTTTTGCCCGCTAAATCCACTTTGATTTATGCAAATTCGACCAATAAATCCTAATCCATCTGTATTTGATAAAAATGGCATTTTATATCTTAATGCTAAATCGAGCATTGCACCAGTTGAAGAAAATTTGCCACTGGCTATTGATACTACAAATGGACTTTGTTTGATAATATTATCAATTCCTATTGGCAGAAAAACCATTGTGTTTTCTTGAATAAACCCTAATTTCCTATTATTTTCCGAAGATTTGTCTGTATATTTTTTTATATCAGCTTCTGATAATCCGGTCATTGGA
>JAUQWR010000295.1 GCA_030835065.1 Candidatus Kapaibacterium sp. | reverse complement strand
AGCCAAGGGTTTTAATGTAGATTTAATGAAAGAAATTGCTAAAAACTCTGGTTTTGATTTAGAAATTGTTGCTCTTCCATGGCCTCAAATAAGATCAGCTTTCGATTCAAACAAAATTGATATTGTAGCAATGTTTTATACCAAAAACAGGGACTATTTTGCTGATTTTTCTGTTCCTTTTATTGAACCTACCTTTTCGGTTTATGCTAATAAATTAGCACCCGAAATATCAAAATTATCCGATCTGAAAGGTAAAAAAGTTTTAATTGAATCTAGTGATTTTATTAGATTAAAATTTTTGAATTTAGTACCGGAAGCCCAATTGATAATTGAAGATGACCCTGCTATAGGACTTAAAAAACTTGAGGATAATCTCTACCCATATGCTGTATCAATCAATCGGATTGGCTCGTATTATACTGATATAATGAATTATCATAATATCAAAAATACTGGACTGGCACTATTCAAAACTCAATATTCTTATGCAGTTCACGAAGAAAATTTTGAGCTGATATCCAAAATTAACGAGGGGCTGCTTACTGCTCGTGAGAATGGAAAATTCCATCAAATTTACAAAAAATGGTTTGGTAAACTTGAAAAAGAAGCTACTAGTTGGAGAGATGTTTTCTATTTTACTTTATATATTGTTATTGCCTTAATTATTATTGGTATAATTGTTGGTTTATGGATTAAAATTCTCAAACGTACTGTCAATCAGAAGACTAAAGAACTTAAGTTTCAGCTCGAAGCTACTGAACTTGCACAAACAAATTTGCAAATTGCTCAATTTGCTTTAGATCATGCAAATGATTGTATTATAAAATTTGATGATAAAGGTAATATATTATATGCTAATCAGGCTACATGCAATAGTTTGCTTTATACTTACGATGAAATTATTAAATTAAATGTAATTGATATTGATGCCAACATTGATGCGTCAAACCATGGAAGAATTATTGAAAGAATCAAAAATGAACATTCATTAAAATTTGAATCTATACAAGTTAGAAAAGATAATACTACACTGCAAATTGAAGGTTATATATTTAAAATTGATACAAACCAGGGTCATGTTTTTTATAGCTTTTCCAGGGATATAACCGAAAAACTGAATTGGGAAAATCAATTAAAAAATTCTGAAGAACAGTTTCGCCACATGTTTCATAAGCATAGCACTGTTATGTTTATCATTGATCCGGATTCAAAAATTATTATTGATGCAAATCAAGCCACATTAGATTTTTATGGTTATACCAGGGATCAATTTGTTGGCAAAAGAATATCTCATTTCAATAAAATGGATGAATTGTCCATGGATAATCTGGTCAATAATATTAAAGCAGGAAAACTAAAAAAATACGAGAATTTACATTATCTGGCTGATGGAAGCACAAGAGCAGTCGAAGTATCTTGCACTTTTATTAATATTTCTAATAGAGATGTTTTGTTTTTTATCGTTTTAGATATTACTGATAAGAAAAATGCCTTGAATGCACTAATTGACTCAGAGGCGAAATTTTCAAAAACTTTTATGATTTCGCCAGGTGCCTTTCTACTTACTCGTGTTGCTAATGGTATAATTGTAGATGTCAACGAAGCATTTTTAAATTTGTCTGGTTATGAAATTGAAGAAGTTATTGGAAAAACTACTGTCGAAATTAATGTTTGGGAATCAATCGAATTTAGAGAAAGTATTATTGCCGATATTATAAAATTTGGAAGAGTAGATCTTGATAATATCAAATTTGTTACAAAAAATGGCACAAAAATTATTTGTAACCTCTCTGCCAGAACTACTGAAATTAACTCTGAAACATATATTTTATCTGTTCTTCAAGACGTAACGGAAAAAGTACATCTTCAAGAGCAAATTTTGAAAGAAAGAGAACAACTTGAAGTTACTCTACGCTCTATTGGAGATGGTGTTATTGTTACTGATAATTCTGGAAATGTTATTCTTTTAAATGATATTTCTCAAGAATTAACTGGTTGGAAAGAAAAAGATGCCTTGGGCAGACCTGTTGAGGAAATTTTCCATATTGTAAATGAAACAAGCAGAGAACTAGTCGAAAATCCTGTAAGGGCTGCTCTAAGCAAAGGAATTTCTGTTGGCCTTGCAAATCATACTGCTTTAATTTCAAAAAATGGACGCGAACTTATTATTGCTGATAGTGCTTCTCCAATTAGAAATTCTGAAAATCAAATTATTGGTGTTGTATTAGTTTTTAGAGATATTACTGCTCTTACTATTGCAGAAGCCAATTTGAAAAAAGAAAAAGATTTCACTGAAAAATTACTAAATATTGTTGGTGCTATTGTATGTGTTATAGATAAAGACTTCAATATTTTCGATGTAAATAAAGAATGTACAAATGTTTCAGGATACTTCCCTAACGAATTGAAAGGCAAAAAAATATTTGATATTTTGATACCTGATGAATTTTATGCCGAATATTACCATATTTTCAATAGAATACGTGGAGGTGATTATCCTCTTAAATTTGATTCTTATTGGCAAAACAAAATAAACGCTCTCAAACTTGTATCCTGGAATTGTACCGGAATTTTTGATGATTCTGGCGAATTAGAATTT
This sequence comes from Candidatus Kapaibacterium sp., assembly GCA_030835065.1. Lineage (GTDB taxonomy): Bacteria > Bacteroidota > Ignavibacteria > Kapaibacteriales > UBA2268 > JAUQWR01. Next base: position 1,634 of record JAUQWR010000295.1, on the reverse strand, counting down.
TATGTATTCACCGGTATTGACATTACAGAGCTAAGAGAAAAAGAAAATAAAATATACGATTTAGCTAAGCAATACGAAACAATTGTTGAAGCTTCCGGTCAGGTTGTATATCTTTTGGATATTGAAACAAACCGTATGGATTGGGGCGGAAGTTTGTTTTCTGTTATGGGGTATAAACAGGAAGATGTTGGTATTAGCCTTGATGATCATATTGCAAGGATACATCCTGAAGATAAGGGTATCGTTGCTGACTATCTACATAGAGCTATGAATTCCGAAGAGCAGTTTTCTCTTGATTATCGGATTTTGCATAAATCAGGTGCTTTTATTTGGGTACATGATAATGCTTTATATCTTAAGAATGATAGTAACAATGCTTCTAAGATGCTTGGCGTTATTCAAAATATTGATTTCAGGAAGAAAGAAGAATTCTATAAATCTGCTATATTCAAAATCTCAGAATCGACTAATACAAAACAAAACTTTGACTTGCTTTGCAGAGAAATACACACTATTATTTCTGACCTTATGCCTGCTAGAAATGTCTATATTGCTTTGATTGATGATTCGAATAAACTCTACTACCCATATTGGGAAGATGAATACGATCCCGTTCCTGAACCTCATGAATTCGAAAATGGTCTTACTGAATATGTAATCCAAACCGGGCAGACTATATTGGTAGATCCAGATGAGTTTTATAATATGGTTGATAAAGGATTGGTAAGAGAAATCGGTGCTCCATCTATTGATTGGCTAGGTGCTCCTTTAGTTACTAAAGAAGGTATAATCGGTGCTATTGTAATTCAATCATATACCGAAGGTGTGCGATATACTAACGAGCACAAGAGAATTTTAGGCTTTGTATCACATCAAATTGCAATGGCTATTCAGCACAAAAAAGCTCAGGAAGAACTTCAAAAATCTTATGAAGAACTTGAAGACAGAGTTGAAGAAAAAACTCTTCAATTAAAAACAGCCAATGAAGAACTGCAAGCTCAAATAGAAGAAAGATTACGAATTGAACGCGAAATTCGTGAATCTGAAGAACGTTTTAAAAGTATGGCTGATTCTGCTCCTGTACTTATCTGGCTTACAGATTCCAAAGGTAAAATGAGATATTTGAACAATACCTGGTATGAATTTACTGGTGGTAATCCAGATACAGAACTAATTGATGGATGGCTATCCAGAATTCATCCTGAAGATATGGAGTATGTTAGAAAATCATTAGATGATTCCATTCGCAAACAATTAAGATTTAATATCGAATTTAGACTTTTCAAGCAGTTTTCAGACTATCGTTGGGTTATGATGAGTGCTGTGCCTCGTCATATAGATGACGATATTTTTTATGGATTTATTGGTTCTGGTATTGATATTACTGAAATGAAATTATCACTCGAAAAAGAAAAAGAAGTGAATTTTATGAAAACTCGATTTATTTCGACAGTATCGCACGAATACCGTACTCCTCTCACCACAATCCTTACTTCAACTTACTTAGTTGATAATTTTATTAATTCAGGCAATACTGATGAAGCCAAAAAATTTCTAAATAGAATTCAAAATTCTGTCAATAACATGACTAAACTTCTTGATCAAGTACTTACGATATCCAGAGCAGATTCCGG
>JAUQWR010000030.1 GCA_030835065.1 Candidatus Kapaibacterium sp. | reverse complement strand
TATCTGGAGGGCAAGCTCAGAGAGTAGCGATAGCCAGGGCTTTGGCTATGAATCCCAAAGTTATGCTCTATGACGAGCCTACTTCTGCTCTCGACCCTACTCTTACAGAAGAAGTTCTACAAGTAATGCGCAAATTACACTCCGAAGGAATGACTCAAATTGTGGTTACACATGTTATGGATTTTGCCCGCACTGCCTCCGACTATGTTATATATATGGAAGAAGGAGAAATTATTGAAAAATCTTCTCCTGAATTACTTTTTAGCAAACCAAATGATCTTCGAACTGCAAAATATTTGAATATAAAGAATTAAGTATGAAAAAATATCTAATTATTTGCTTTCTAATATTAAATATAAGTATAGTAACCGCTCAAAAAAATGGGCAGCTACGATGGGCTGCAGATGCCGAGGGTAATGCACCATATATTTTTCAAGATCCAAGAGTTCCAACTAATCTTATTGGTTTCGAAGTCGATATTGCAAATGCTCTCGCTAAAGAGATGGGATTGCAGGCAGTATTTGTACAAAATCAATGGGATGGTTTGATTCCCGGGTTGGAAAGAGATGATTATGATCTTGCAATTAATGGTTTAGAAATTACTGAAGATAGAAAAGCCGAAGTATTCTTTTCCGAACCATACTATGTTACTTACGAGCAACTAGTTGTTAGAGCAAATCAAGAAGATATTAATAGCCTTGCAGATTTGGTCGGTAGAAAAACTGGTGCTCTAAAATTTTCTCTAGCTGAACGAATCTTGCAAGCAAAATCAGGCATTAATATATTAAGTTATGAAGCTGAAGTTAATTCATTCGAAGATTTGAAAAATAACAGAATTGATGCTTCTTTGGTAGATGCGCCAATTGCTTTGTATTATGTAGGTTGGAATTCCGAATATAAATTAGTTGGTCAGCCTATTGGTGAAGTAACTTATGGAATTGCTATCTCTAAAAGAAATCCTGAGCTTCATAAAAGAATTAACGAAGCAATACAGAAAATTTCTAAAAATGGAAAACTAAGAGAAATTCTCCAAAAATGGAATCTCTGGAATATGATGATGGCAAAGTATTTAAATGATAATACTGCTTCTAATATTCCTCCAAGTAACTATGATTATTATATGAGTGCCCAAGGTAAGGAATTGACATTCTGGATGAAAATGTCTCGATACTTAGATTTTTTACCGGTATTAGGCAAAGGTGCTTTGATGACATTGCAGATTACTATAGTATCAATGATGATTGCAATGTTTTTCGGACTTATTATAGCTTTGCTCAGAGTTTATGCACCAAAATCAATTTCAATTATAGCAGTTGCTTATATAGAAATTATTAGAGGCACACCATTACTAATCCAATTATTTTTTATATTCTATGCGCTCCCAACTATTGGAATTAAACTATCGCCATTTATTGCTGCAGTGATTGGATTAGGTATGAATTATGCAGCGTATGAAGCTGAAAATTACAGAGCCGGTTTGTTTTCTGTTTCTATCGGGCAGATGGAAGCTGCACTTTCTTTAGGTATGAGACGTCGTGATGCTCTTAGATATATAATAATTCCTCAAGCTATCAAGTTGGTTATTCCACCTGTAACTAACGATTTTATTTCACTTTTGAAAGATTCTTCTTTAGTATCTGTAATTACTATGGTAGAACTAACAAAGGTTTATGGTCAATTAGCTTCCACTTATTATGATTATATTGGTACTGGTATTATTGTTGCTGTAATATATTTATTGTTAGGTCTTCCTTTTGTTAAAATTT
>JAUQWR010000294.1 GCA_030835065.1 Candidatus Kapaibacterium sp. | reverse complement strand
GAGTCTGCGCAAAACTTTTTGAAGTCTTCCCATCAATAGGTTACGTTTTTCGATGGTAAGGTTGATACCGATTTGTTTATAAACAAAATCTCTGAGTTTTTGGAACTCGTCATCGCTAATTTCAATAAAATCATTAGATTTTATTTCGTTGTAATCTACTTTTGCATCAAATTTGCCCATTTAGCTACCGAAAGTAATATAAACAAATAATCGAATAAAACTAATAATGTATAAACATTAAGTTTATTTTATTCGATATTAATTTTATCAAAACAAAAGAAACGGCTATGAAAAAATCATACCGTTTCTTTAAAAATTATTCTTTTTCTTTTTCTGGTTTTAGTTCGTCATATAAAAGTTTATGGATGTCGAGCATAATTTTCACTTGGTCGCCGATTTTGCCAATACCATTGATAAATCTGCTTTGAGATCCTTTATTGGTTTGTGGCGGTGGTGAAATTTGTTTAGGTAGAATAGTAAGCACTTCGGCAACTTCATCGACAATCAAACCAATACCGGTGTTGTTAAGAGTAACGACAATAATACAAGTGCGGTCGTCATATTCAATTTCGGGCATATTGAAGCGTTTTCTAACTTCAACCACAGGATATATGATACCGCGCAAATTAATGATTCCCTTAATATATTCTTTAATATTAGGAACTTCAGTAATTTTTTGGATACCGATAATTTCTGTTACATATTTTATTTCGAAAGCATATTGTTCGGTTCCAAGCTTAAAGGTCAGATATCTATCCTGAAGCGTATTCTCATCTTCATCCAGATAAATATCTTCATTTTCAATAATTTCTTCTGCTACAGACATAATTTATCCTGCAATTTCTTAAATAAATGCTTCTGCCAAATTAGTTTCAGACATTTCAATCAGACTTTCGATATCCAAAATAAGTCCGATGCCGCCATCTCCAAGAATCATACAACCAGTAATACCTGGCACTTTGCCGATATAATCGGACAAACCTTTGATTACAGCTTGCTGCTGTCCCACAATTTCGTCTGCAAAAAGTGCAACTTGTTTCTCGCGAGATTCAATAATAATAAGAATACCTTTGTCCAAGTCTTTGCTATCTGGTTGTTTTTTGAACAATTCATGCAAACGAATTACAGGTAATACTTCTTCTCTGATTTTTACTACTTCTAATCCGTCCATTGTACTGGTTATATTTTTCAGATTAGTTCTGAAAGACTCAGTTACAGCTAATAGAGGGAGTGCATATCTGGCATTACCGACTCTAATAACCATAGCTTCCATAATTGCCAAAGTGAGTGGAATTCTTAAAGTGAAGGTAGAACCTCTTTCCAGAGTACTAGTAACATCGACAGAGCCATGTAGTTTTTCGAGGTTTTTCTTAACAACGTCCATACCTACACCACGACCTGAAATATCAGTTACTTTATCAGCAGTCGAAAAGCCTGGTTCGAAAACGAGCATATAAACATCTTTATCGCTCATTTTCTCGGGAGCAGTAGTTACAATACCTTTTTCGATAGCTTTTTTAAGTACTTTTTCTCTATTGATACCTGCGCCGTCATCTTTGACAATAATAAGAATTTCATTGCCTTCATATCGGGCTTTTAAAGAGATATTGCCAATTTCGTGTTTACCTTTTTGCTTGCGAGCACTTGGCGATTCGACACCATGGTCTATAGCATTACGAAGTATATGAACAAGTGGATCAGCAATTTCATCGATCACATTTTTGTCCATCTCAGTTTCTTGACCAGACACCTCGAAATTGACTTTTTTGTCCATTTTGAGGGAAACGTCTCTAACTAATCTTTTCATTTTATTGAAAAGACCTTCGAGAGGCATCATCCGGACAGACATAGTGATTTCTTGAAGCTCGCGAGTAATTTTATTGAGCATCGAAGCAGATTTAGTAAAGTTTGGCAAAGTAAGTCCAGTCAAGTCCGGGCTATTAGTAACCATAGTTTCGATAGTAATAAGCTCGCCAACCAAATCGAATAATTTATCGATTTTAATAGTTTCTACTCTAATGTCTTTTTTCTGCATTTGAGTCATTTGAGGCTGTTTAGCTGGAGCTTTAGGAGCAGCCATTGCAGGTGATGCGGCTTGCGGAGCAGATGCTGCGGATTTAGGTTTAGTATCTTGAGGAGGAATTAATTGAGGGCTAGGCTCATCTTCCTCTTCGTCAATATCTTCGTGAATATCATGAATTGATTCAATTTCTTGAATTTGAACTGCTGCAGGCTGGGCAACTGCAGGAATTGTATCAGATTTAGGTTCGTGTGTAGAATCTGCTACTTTATGACTCATTTTGCTGATTCTATCGCGAATTGTTTCAATGTTGCTCAAGAGAATTGTAACTACAGTCTGGTCGATCTGCAATTCTTTGTTTCTAACCGAATCAAGAATAGTTTCCATTTCAATAGAAATTTCTTCGATTTCAGAAAGTCCCATAAAACCGGAATTACCTTTGAGGCTGTGAATAGCACCGAAAGTTTCGGCAACGAGAGCATAGTTTTCAGGTTCGTTTTCTAAAATCAATAAATTATTTTCAGATAGATCTATTAATTCGGTAGCACTAGTAATATATTGATCCATCATATCATTATTGACAAATGATTCAAGATTTTCAGATGGCTCGGCAATACTAGGTTTTGCATTAAGAATTTCAGGGATAGGAGCAGAAAATTCTTCAATAGCCGGAGCGCTTGGCTGAGCAGCTTGTTCGATATTATCGAAGTTGAAGAATTCTTCTTCGGAAATAGAAACAGGAGCAGGTTCTGAATCAACAAATTCGTCTTCGTCAGGAAGCGGATTTTTAACTCTTTCGATAGCATCTTTAAGAATCAAGATCATGTCTTCAGCTTCGGGTTCGGCGCTGACATCAGTAAAGTAAGTATTTACTCTTTGGAGTAAATCTCTGAGGAAGTCGAAAGTAGAATAAATAACAGATAGCAGGTCTTCAGTCTGCTTTCTATTTTGTTTTCTCATTATATCGAGAAGAGTTTCGGCTTCGTGAGTAACTTTATTGATAACATACATTTCAAAAAAGCCTGACAAGCCTTTTAGAGTATGAAAAACTCTAAAAATAGCATTAACATATTCCGAATTATCTTCGAGCCTGAGATTGTCCACTAAAGGTTCATTTGTATCGAGAGAATCGACAGATTCAGATACAAACGAACGAATCATTTCCTGTGTTTCCGGATCCAATTGAGGCATTGGGTTGATATCGCTCATCTTCTTGCCTGAAATTTATTTATTAATCAATATTATCATATTTTATATCGGATAAAACCCAAAAAAGTTAAGTCCGATTAAACAATTTACCCAAAAAAATATCTTAAATTGTATAAGCGAAAAAAGAATAAATAAATTGTATTAAAAAAAAATTATTCTTCGTAGCGCTCCAATTTAAATGTTTCGCCGAGGTATCTTTTTCTTACTTCTTCGTTGGAAGCAATATCTTCGGCAGTACCGGAAATATAAATATTACCATCAATCAAAATATAGGCTCTATCGGTAATAGAGAGTGTTTCGTGGACGTTGTGGTCTGTGATGAGCACTCCAATACCTTGTTTTTTCAATTTTCTTACAATCTGCATAATATCTTCTACAGCGATAGGATCAATACCTGCAAAGGGCTCATCGAGAAGAATAAATTTAGGATTGGCAGCTAGAGTACGAGCAATTTCGCAACGCCGGCGTTCGCCGCCGGAAAGCATATAGCCTTTGCTTTTTCTTATATGAGTAATGCCAAAGCTCTCGAGTAATTCTTCGAGTTTTTCTTTTCTTTGTTTTCTTGTAAGTGGCTGAAGTTGGAGTATAGCTTTAATGTTGTTTTCTACAGACATTTTTCTGAAAATAGATGCTTCTTGGGGGAGATAACTAATACCCAAGCGAGATCTTTTATACATCGGCTTTCCGGTTATTTCAGCAGAATTGAGAACCACTTTGCCCGAGTTAGGTTTTATCATACCGACAATCATATAGAAAGTAGTAGTTTTGCCCGCACCATTAGGACCAAGCAAGCCGACGATTTCGCCTTGCTTGATCTCAATGCTTACACCTTTTACAACCACACGTTGTTTATATTTTTTAATCAAATTATCTGCTGCCAAAACAGCAATGTTAGCATTTTCCACTATCTGCCTTTTCTTTGTTTCAATTCAAGAGTTTTAGATAATTTATCATCACCGCGAAGGATATCAATTTTCATTTTTTCGCCTGTAGTGCCGTCGCCAATTTCCACCCAGAAGTCGTCTGGTTTTACGACATGCTCGCCATTGACAGCCAAAACTATATCACCGGGTTCGATACCGGCTTGGTCTGCTGCGGAATTTCTTTCGACAGAAAATACAACAACACCGTCCTTTTTGTCTGTTTTCAGATATTTTGCAATTTCTT
>JAUQWR010000293.1 GCA_030835065.1 Candidatus Kapaibacterium sp. | reverse complement strand
ATTAATAATAGAATTATAGGTATCACAGCTAAATATTTCAAAGCTGCAATTCTTGGTGATGGTGATTGGTTAATCATTTTAATTCTCCTCTGAATCATTGAAAAATTGAAATTATTTACAAATTTATACTCATAATGGCTTATTAATTCTTTTAAAAGCAATTGTTTGTATTCACTTTTGTGTTGAGTTTCTTCAAGTACTTTCTTGTCGGCAATAAATTCGTGAATTTCTTGCAACGAAGATTTTAACAACCAAACAAATGGATTGAACCACAATATGATTTTTGATACTTCGAACAGAATAATATCTAAAGTATGTAATTCTTTGATATGTGCTTTTTCGTGTTGGATTATTTGTTTTTGTTCTTCTTCAGTTAAAATATAAGGATTGATAAAAATTTTATTGAAAAATGAGAAGGCAACTGCATTTTCTTTAATAAGATATATATTTGGTGAATACTTTTCTGATTTTTTTATAAGTAAGGAAATACTAATCAACTGCATTAAGAACCTAATTAGAAACAAAGTTCCAATCATCAAGTAGATAATTGATACTATTTGCAACAAATCAATATTAATCCCATCGTTAATCGAATATATATTATTTATATATATTTCTTTCAATTTTACATATCTCATGCCTAAAACTTCATAATTTCCGATATAATTTATTGAGATTACAGGAAATAAAAATGATAAAACCAATCCAACATTTAAGTAAATCCTGTTTGAATTGTAAAAAGTAAAGTTCCTATATATTGCAATATACAAAAAATAAATTAATCCAGTGTATATAGACACTTTAAGCAGATATAAAAGAAAGTTTTCCATAACTACTCCTTGGCTTGTTCTTTTTCTAATAGCTTTTTTATTTCTTCGATTTCGTTCAAACTTAAATTGTTTTCTTTTGTAAAAAATGAAACCATTTGTTTGAAAGAACCTTCAAAATAGTTTTGAACAAAATTTTTCATATAAGATGATGTATAATCCTTTTTAGTTACAACTGGATAGTATTCATGAGTTTTGCCATAAGCTTTATGATCGATAAAGCCTTTTTTTTCTAAAATCCTAACAATAGTCGATACAGTATTGTAAGCCGGTTTGGGCTCAGGCAATTCCTTCATTATATCATTAACAAATCCCTTTCCTAAAGTCCAAAGGATATGCATTATTTGTTCTTCTGCTTTAGTTAACTCTTTCATTTATTTACCTCACTTTTTATCTCTAAATTACAACTAATAATTTAATTATAAAACTAATAATTTAGTTATATAACGAAAGTTTTAGTGGAATATTGTAAAAAATCCGGATACAAATTGCAAGCTGCTTTTGTACCCGGATATGATTTAGATATAGGGATTGTTTTTATAATTTTACAAATTTTCCAGATTTAATTATATTAGAATACTTGATTCTATAGAAATACAGTCCGGAACTAAGATCGTGTGTATCTATCATTATTATATCATTCTCAGGAATTGTGCGTATAGATTTTAGAATATTGCCCAAATTGTCGCAAATTTCTATAATCAATTCTTCGTTTTTTGCGTCAGTGATATTAAAATTTAAATATTCCTTGCATGGATTAGGTGAAATAATGATATTGTTAATAAGCTCAGTTTCCTTTACTGGAACTTCAATATTTCCTTCAACTTTATTAAATACAGGATTAGTTTTTACGTAATCGACTAATATATCATATTCGGTTGTTGTACTATCAATTTTACCAATAATTTCGAAAGGAACCTCATTCATATTAATATATCCGATCGCATATTCATTTGCAACAATGTAATAGAATTCTTCAGGGTTTAAAGGAGTATCGCCCACATAAACTGAAGATAGCTCTAATCTAATCAAATTTCCATCCTTTTTGCCTTTACATTTATAATTCAATCCTGATGCTTGCAAGAGCATATCATCTGATTGTACCATTTCTGTTAGTCCGGCACTAATCAAAGCCCAAATGTATTGTCCTTGTATCTTTATTACTCTTACTCTGAAACCTTTGTGATTGACAGTATTAAACCCATAACCAACAAGTTTAAACATATCTTCTCGAGTTATTGGACCTTTTTTGATTTCTTGGCATATACTACCATTTGGTTGAATTGCAATTTGAGTTCCTGAGTACAAATTCTTTTTAGCAAAATCTAAATATGCATCGCAGATAAAATTACCTGCCGGAGTATCTAGCGAATCGATTGGTACATCATGAATTTCGGATTGTTCGAACAAATCATGGGGAAGAGTACCGATTTGCTCTGAAAATACTTGCCCGTGTACTTCTTCGATTTGTGATTTTAGCCCATCGATTATACTTTTTACTGTTGGTTCTTCAGGTATTGATTCATCTAATTTAATTAAAGAACAGATAATAGTATCAATTGATCTATTATCATTAAATACTAATTCTACTTTTCCGACATTTTGATAGAATGCACCAGATTGGACAATAGGGATTTTTTTTCCAGATATGGATTCTGCATAGACTGCTTGTTCGAATGTATAATGATCATGAGCACCAATCACTAAATCTATGTCATCAAAATACTTCACCAAAGAACTATCAAGAAAAACCCCAAGATGAGATAGCATGACAATAGCATCACAACCTTCGTTTTTTATTTTCCTTATTGTACTGTCGATTCTTGTATAAATTTCATTTTTAGTTGATTCAAATTTTGCTTTATTTGTATCAAGTCCCATATTTCCCCAAGGATGAGTCATCCCAAAAACTGCGATTCTGTATTGCTTTTCACCTTTAGGAAATATTTTATATTCAAGAATGTTGTTTTTTACTTCGTTCCAATCACTTGTATTAACTTTTTGCAAATTGGAAGAAATAAATGGAAATAGTTCTCCAGTTTGTTGCAAAGTAGATAAATACACCTGATTGAGAGTATTAATATCCAAGTCTGCTTCATGATTGCCCAAAACCATAGCATTGCAGCCGAGAGTTTTTAAAATGGAAAGTTCAGGAACAGCAAAATGGACATTGAAGAAGAAGTCACCAATAAAGAAATCCCCACCGTGGAAGAATAGTGCATTTGTATCTGTTTTGCCTTGCCCAATTACGCTTGCTGCTCTTGCAATTCCTCCAACGGTGCCTTCCAGATTTGCTTTTCTTGGTCCACTTGGAGTAAGATTGGAATGTGTATCGCTGATATAATAAATTGGAATAGTATCAGCAATTCCTATTAATGGATTTGCAAATAATATGGATATAATCCATAATAATAATTTGTATTTCATAAGTCCTCCTAAAAATTAATTTGCCATCTGAAATTATTATCTCAGATGGCATTGTCGCAATTATTTGATTTTAACAAACTGACCACTAATTCTATTTGAATTAAATATTATATTATAGAAATATACACCTGCAGCAAAATCTGATGTGTTTATCAAATTATGTTCTTTTGATTTTCCGGCAGATATTCCTGATAAAGTTTTGATTAAAATTCCCGAACTGTTGTATATTTCAATTGTATATGGTTCTGCAAGCCCTAATTCGAATGATATATCAATCAAATCATAGCAGGGATTTGGAGAGGCTGTTTGATTAATTTTGCTGAAGTATTCATCATTAGGTAAGAAGTTTTCTTGTTGTTTTGATAAAAAGTCTGGAGAATTAAGAATATAATTGACAATTATATCATATTCGGTCATATCAGGATTGAAATTGCCAATAACTGTGTATGGTATATTTTGCAAATCCAAATAGCCAAGAACATATTCATTGGCAGTAACTGTATATTCTGCATAAGGTTCAATATCAAATCCATCGATTTTTGCACTTGTGAGGATAATATTTCCGTTATTTTTATCTTTAGCACAAGTATATCTTAATCCTGAAGCCTGAACCAGAAAATCATCGGATATATTCATTTCGTTTAATCCGTTTTGCAGAAATCCTAGTATATAAGCTCCATACAACTTAAAAGTATTTACTCTAAAGCCTTTTCCATTCACAGTATTATAACCATACCCAACAAATTTAAATACATCCTCACGAGTAATTGGGCCCCTGTTTATTTTTTGGCAAATACTTCCGTTGGGAGTAACTGCAATTTGGGTTTGACCAAAACCTCTGAAAGCATCACATACTAAATTTCCAGCTGCAGTATAGACTGAGTCTCTTAAAATCATATTCATTGTCGATTGTTCAAAAATTTCAGTATGAGCCGTACCTATTTGTTGTGTAAAAACTGGTCCATGAATTTGTTCAATCTGATATTTAAGACCTTCAACGATTGATTTGAATACCGTTTGTTCGGGAATATCACTATTTAGAGGAATCATGCAGAAACTGATATTATTAATTTTTTTTGTATGTTTATTGTAATGAATATTGACTTTGCCGATATTTTCATAGAAAGCACCAGCTTGAACAATCGGAACTTTGTCGCCAGATGGAGATTTAACTTTTAATGGATGTTTCCAAGTATAGTGGTCGTGTGCAGCAATTACCAGATCAATACCATCAAATTGACGAACAATTGCACTATCATTATATACTCCAAGATGCGAAAGCATCACAATTGCATTACAACCCTGGCTTTTCAAAGCGTTAATTACTTGTGGTATAATTTGAGAATAGTCTGCTGTGAATGCAGCTTTGCTGTCGTCTAATCCCATATTTCCCCATGGATGAGTTAGCCCAAATACACCAATTTTAAAACCTTCATTACCTTTGACAAATGTTTTGAAAGGTATAGTATGGGCTGACAATTCTTGCCAATCATTATCATTGATTCTTATTAAATTGGAACTGATGAAAGGGAATAGTTGTGTTTGTAGTTGTGATTGGGCATTTGTGTATATTGTGTTTAAAGTATTTATGCCCAAATCAGCTTCGTGATTGCCTAAAACCATTGCATCACAACCCATTGAATTGAGCATAACTAATTCCGGAACACCAAAATGTACATTATAGAAGAAATTTCCTATCGAGAAGTCACCTGCATGAAAGAACAAAGTGTTTTCGGGATTGCTCATTTTTTCTTGCAGTACTACTGTGGCTGCTCTGGCAATTCCACCGATTGAACCTTGAAGGTTGGCATCGCGTGGACCACCTGGATTTAGATTTGAGTGGCTATCGCCAACAAATAGAATTGAAATATTTTCGGATTTCCCATTAGACGGAAAAATAGATATGATTGCAATTAAAATTGCAATAAAAGACATGCGGTTCATAAGTCCTCCGGTCAAAGATGAATAATTATCCGGAATAGTTCCGGTTAAAATCCTATTATTCAGCCATACCCCTTTTGAGCCTTTTTTCGATTATCCTAAGGTTTTAAATCATTCTAAACTTAATTGAATTATCAATTAATCGATCCCATTGTCTTAACTTCATCAAAGACGATATGTTTCGTTAAAAATTAAATCTTTTTTGTTAAGAATTTTTTCCCATTCCTGAATGATATCTGAATATGCGCTTGTAGTCATCGAATCATCATATGAGAATACTTTTTCTTCGGCATGATGCCTTTGGAAAATTGTTAGTTTAAGATATACAAACATGCTTACAAAAAGTCTTATTGGAAATCTTCTGAATTTATCTACTTTTCTAATTCCAATAATGAACTTAAACAATCTTTTTATTATTTTTCTATTTGAATAAAATTTTGAATTTATAAATTTATATGCATTTGTAACTGATTCATTGCTTAAGTGAGTATGATTGAATACAAGATGATCGCCTTCGTAATGACTTATATTAAAGTCAATAAGCCGCGACTCTGATTTCATTTTCTTATATAATGGAGTTCCAAATATTGGAACTGCAATAGATGTAAGAATTGCAGAAATTCCAATTTCGTCGAGCTTGTCAGCTAATGAAATGTAGTAATCGATTGTATCACTGTCCAATCCAATTATAAGTCCATTAAATGTCAATATTCCTCTTTGATGTAGCTTATTGAAAAGAAATTTGTATTCCTCAACTTTATTTTGTTTTTTATTAACGTCGCTAAGGCTTTCGGGATTTAGTGATTCCATTCCAATAAAAGCCATAATGCAATTAGCTTTTTGGAGCAGGTCTATAAATTCATCGTCATAAAGACATTCAATACTAAACTGAACTCCAATACCCCAAAAATTAAGTTTTGCAATTTCTTTTAATAAATCTTTAGTATAATTAAGATCAGCACCCAGGTGGTTATCGATAATCATTGCCATTTTACGCTTAAAAAAAGGAAGTTTTTCTCCGGCTTTTAAGTCATTAATCACATCTTGAACGGGTCTTTTTCTATATTTTTCTCGATTAATTGTAAGTTGGCAATAAGAGCAATTATGAACACAGCCACGAGTAGCTTCAACAACAATTGGCGCCGTAAATTCTTTTTCAACAAGATCATACCTGGGTGCAGGAATATTTGCCAGGCTACAATTTGTATCACCATAATATTCTTCTTTGAGTTTGCCATCAAGCATATCTAAAACAATTTTATCCCAAATAAAGTATGCATCGCCTATGCAAATCGAATCAAATTTCCCTTTGCACAATTCTGGAAATGTACTACAAAATTTACCACCAGCAACTACAATTTTGCCAAGTTTTCTAAATTTTTCAGAAACTTCGAAAGCATGAGGAGCTAAGTAATCCATAAAACTGATCGCAATAAAATCTGCGTCTGTATTATAATCAATTTGCCTAACCATTTCATGCAAAACTTCAATTTCGACAAGTGGAGGAGTAAGTCCTGCTAATAGTATTCCTGGTAGCGGTGGTGCCGGGTTTTTAGCAAAGTAGCTTTTGCCTTCCATTTGATTTTGGAATAGCACAATAATCAGAAGTTTCTTTTTCATTTTAGTTATCCTTCAAAGAATATTTGTGCCATAATGTAGCAAATGCCTCTGCTAACATATCAATATCATCTTTTGTATGGCTCGACATCAAACTTATTCTGAAGCATTGTTTAGAAACAGGAACAGCAGGAAATTCTATAGAATTGACAAAAATATTCATTTTTTGTAAGTCGCGTGCCATTTTTCTAATATTCATATAAGCAGGAACCGAGATAGGAATTATAGGCGTATTTGCATTAATATCAAATCCAATACTTCTTAATTTTTGTTCAGCATATTTGATATTAATTTTTAGGTCATTTATTCTTTCATTATCATTTTCTAAAATATCAAGGCAAGCCAAAAGAGATGCAATAGTTGAATTAGGCATTGCAGCAGAAAACATGTAAGAGCGGGCAAAATATCTCATATAATTTATTATTTCGTTGCTCGAAGCAACAAATCCACCTGCCATACCAAATGCTTTGCTAAATGTGCCCATTATTATATCAATTTTTCCTTCTAAATTAAATTCTTCACAAGTTCCTCTGCCAGTTTTACCTAACACACCTGTTCCATGTGCATCATCAAGGATTACTATTCCATTATATTTATTCTTTAGTTTAATAATTTCATCCATAGGTGCAATATCACCATTCATAGAATAAACACCTTCGATAGCAATAAATCTATCTTGAAAGCCATTACTTTTGTTTTCCAACAAATCCTTAAGTTGATGAGTGTTGTTATGTTCAAATTTAATAGGATTGATATTGTTTTGCTTTAAGCCATCAGTAAATGATGCATGGCAGAATTCATCACAATATAAAAGATCATTTTGAGTAAGTATAGACTGAGCAATACCCAGATTTGCCGAATATCCACTAGAAAAAATTAATGCATCTTCGCTACCTTTAAATGCAGCAATACGTTGCTCTAATTCTTTATGTATTTTTGTATAACCATTTAGAACCGGAGGACCAGCCATGCCTGCTCCATAAATATCCAGATACTTTTTTGTTTTTTCTATCACATAGCTATTGTTTGCCATATCAAGGTAATTATTCGAACCGAACATAATCATTTTTCTGAATACTTTAGAGTATTCATCCCATACCTTGACTTCTCTTGATGCAGGTGAATCAATTATTCTAAAATGTTGATGCTCTTCATTATCTTTTAGTTTGTTTATAAAAGATTCGAAAAACTTGGCTCTTGCAGAGAGATTTAATTTTCTATTTTTGAGCAAAATTTCTCTTAAGTCGAAATTTTCAGCTCCACGAGATTTAACATTTGTATTCATTTTTATTCTCCAAATTATTTAATGCAAAATTATTCTCTTTGTGTATGCGGCTTGTCATTCCAAAGTAAAAGAATTGTCAAAAAAATGTCATTAAATAACTCTTGCAAAATTTTTGATGTAATTTCTTAAATCATTGCTGGTCCTGATATCAGGAAAAATCAGATCATTGCTCGAAAAAACTATGTCAGAATTGCTTATTGAAAGCATTCCTGAACCATTAACTCTGCCAATCTCCACAGGATAAGAATTGATTTTTGAAAGTTCTTTTAGCATTTCCTGTTCATTTTCTTTAGAAATTGTAAAAATTAATTCATATTCTCCATGATTACCGGCTAGCATTGTCCAGGAAGGAATTTGAAGCGATTTGCAAGTATGATAAGTATCTTTATAAATAATACTTTCAACAGAATTTAGAGCAATCCCAATATTATTACAATTCATTAGTATCCTTAATGATGAGAATGTACCGTCACTAGTATCAATACATGAATTTGCATATTTTGATATTATTTTACCTTCATTTAATTTAGCATAAGGAAGAAAATTAATTGATTGCCAATCCAATAGCTTAGTTAATGCAAATAAGTTCCCTCTACCTAATAAGGAACTTGAATAAATAATATCATTTTCTTTAGCACCAATTCTTGAAATTGGATACTCACAAATACCTATTGCAGTACTGCTTATTACAATTCTATCCAAAAAATTAGTATCACCACCCAGAATAAATGTATTGTGCTTTTTGCAAGCATCATCAATACCTTTTGATATTT
>JAUQWR010000029.1 GCA_030835065.1 Candidatus Kapaibacterium sp. | reverse complement strand
TGCACTCCATTATCAGAATAAATTTTTGCATTTTGGCTGAGAGTTAGATTATTAGTATCCAAATCCAATATCGTATTTGATACCATATATAATGCATCACTAATTCTCATTGGGCGTTTTAAATTTACCTGACCGCCCGTTTTGTTAAATGATAGTTTTGAAAATGTAGAATTTTGAGTACCTTGTATATTTTGATTTATACTTCCTATCAATCTAACATATGAACTACCTTGATTAAAACCATTTGCATCAAGATTATTATTCCAATCCGCTCCAAAAGACAAATCATTATTATTCAATACAAATCTATCGGCACCCGATCCAGATAGGCTAACGTCACTAACGACAATCAAATCTTCGTAAAGTGTTAATTTGGGATTATTTGTTGCTGCTAATTCCAAACTACCAATTGGACTAGTAGAATTAATAGTAAAATCTTGTAATGGATTTGCAGAATTAATTAATAATTTGCCACCACTTACTGTATCATTATCTGCTCTATTATAAAATTCATCATTTAATGCATTTACATTATTAATTTCTATTACACCTGAAGAAACATTAAATACTGAATTTGAGGCATGTATATCAAATACTGCTCTATCAGCAACATTTGGAGTTGATACTTTAGCAAGATTTAATTTGCCACCTGTTTGTTTGTATGAAATTGAATCAGTTAAGTTCTTTCCATAAAGTTGAGAATTAATATTTAATACAGCAGAGTTGCTACTACCAATATTTAATTCAGAGCCATTATTATATACTAAATTAGATAAATTAGATGCAGAACCAATATTAAAAGTACCATTATCTATTTTTAAACTGCCAAACAAATCAAGACTATTTGCTGAACCACTAACGATTGCATTTTGATTATCCAGCCAAAACATCGAATTGGCAGGTATTACAATATATCCGAGATTCGAAATAAAATAAAGTGAAGAAAAGCTAAACGACCCTTCTACTTTAAAAGTTCCTGTCAATAAACTTAAAAATTCACCATTATTATCTATTGGAGAAATTAATCTTACTAAAATGTTTTTATTAGATTTTTCAATTGAAATTTCTTTAAACTGTGATAATACACCATTACAATTAATAATAGATACAGAGTCACCAAAAAATATTACTTTACCGGAAACATTGTTTTGAGTGCCCTGATTAGTCCAATTTTGAAGCACGCTCACTTGAGCATCATTATTTAGAGTAGCTCCTGTTGATATATTAATTGAGCCATTTATTTTTATTACTGCATCAGAACTAAATTTTACTAAAGCATTATTATTAATATTCAATAAATCTTGAGAAAATAGATTAAAAGACAAAATGATAAAAACTGTTACCATTAAGACAACATTTTTTAAAAACTCAAATTTATATTTAAAACTATTTATCATTTACTTTTTAATTATTATTAATGTACATGCCATCGATGGAATATTACAATACGGCAAAGGAGTTGCAGTATCAGTAACATTTTTAAATCGGATTTTTACAGAATTTGCGGCATTAACTCTCACAAAATTTGCTACAATCCTTACAGGTAAATCATTCCCATAATTAATAATAATATTATCGCCGGGTTCAACTCCGGGTACTGAAAATGTATAATCATAATACCAAGGATAACTACAACAATTTGCAATTGAAGGTAGTGTAAAATTATATAAAACAATCCTTGGTAATGAATTATTAGCAAAAGATGAGTCATTCTTTTTAATTTTGAAAGACATCCAAGTGCTTGTATCATTCATTGAAACTGAAAATTGACCAGCTGCAAACAAAGTATCTGGGGCAGGTAATTCACTTATTGAAAAAAATGAATTTTCTCCACCTTTCAAACTTAAAATACCTTTAGGGTTAGTAACTCCAATCCCGACTTTGCCTGATTCGCTTATTCTAAATCTCTCGATATCGTTTGTACAAAACACTAAAGGTACATTATTAATGGACCCAAATTGGCTAGTATCAGATAAATTATTTCCACAAGTAGTCCATACTTCATTACTAATAGAAGAACTACTTGCCCATCCTAAATACACAAAAGAACCAGCTACAGAATCAACAACCATACTCTTACCACTAATTGGCTTGAAAAGCGGCAATACAAGACTATAGCTTTCGCTAAGTCCTCCTGCTGTTTTGATTGATATATAGCTTGTTTTATTCATAAAATTTTCAAAACGAATTTCTTGTTCGGTCTTAATAGACTGAGCATTGATATTATTTATATTTAACAGAACAAGAATAATAATAGAGAAATTCCTAAAATTGTACATAAGAACTCCATATATATTAGAAAAACAAAAAGTTTTCTAATTATTGGAGCGGGCAGTCTCAATCCATTTTGAACTATCCCATATCAAAGTAATAGTATCATCAGAATCAGCTATCCAAGGTCCTGTCAAGTTGCAATTCCCGCTGTCGTCTAAAGTAGCAGTACCGCCGACACATTGAATAATCAAAAGTTGACCTTCAGTTATACCATCCTCGAGTGTAAATGTACCGTTATAATTTATTTTTATATATGTTTTATTACCAGGATTAACATTACTTGTATTAAATGTATTTGATTTGAAAGAAATTGCTCCAGTCATATCAATTTGAGATTGTGGAGTATTATTTCCAACACCTATATTTCCATCATTTCTGACAAATAAAAGTGAATTAGCACTTGCATCAGTAACATTCAAAGCAGAATTTGCATTTGTATTATCTTCAGCCTTTATTTCTAATCTGGAGTTAGGACTGCTTACATTACCAATACCTATTTGGGTACCATTATTAATTAAGTTATTTGAAGAAATCCAACCTGAACCATTAAATCTCATTGTTTCATTAATATTGGCAGTTGGCAAAGTCACAACAGATTGCCATGTTCCGTTTCCATTTGCATCAGCTGTAAGAACATAACCTGCGGTAGTTGCATTTCCAAGTTTAAATCCATTACTTATTGCTAAGTTTGGAGTATTTAAAGTATTTGAAGAAAAAGTAAGATTTGCATCATTTGATAAAGTATTGCTATTCGACCAAAATGCTAATGAATTCAACAAACCTGTGCCGGTAATCATGCCTGTAATTGTAATATTATCAGGAATATCAGAATCAGTAAGCGCTCTAAAACTTGGAGTACCGTTAGCTGCATTTGGTGATGCAAAAATTAAATTTTGATTTTGAGAAGCCCAGCTTGTTGTAAGAGTTCCTGAATTTGTGACAGGGCTATTTGTTACAGAGAATTCTAAAGGCATGCTGAGACCAACACTTGTTACAGTACCGAAACTAACAGTGATTGGTTCCCAATTTGAATTTGTATTGTTAAATCTTAGAAATTGTCCATCTGATGGTGCACTATTAGAAACATTCACACCTTGAAGAGCATTTGCATTCCATAATGCATTTGTATTTAAAGCAGAAATTTGATTAGTATTAATATTGATACCAGTGCCCGCAGTATAATTTGTATTTTGATCGTCACGCCAGTCTGGAGTGCCACTTGCATCTGTTTTCCATACTTTATTAGATTGACCAGCCCCAGAAGCAACTACACCTGCACTAGTTGAAGAGTTGCTACTAACTGAAAAAACTCCGTTAACGTTATCATAAGTTAAAGGTGAATTCACCGACAAAGATTGTCGAGCACGGGCATTAGTAAAATATAAATTAGCAGCTTCGGCGACTGCACTAGTATTTAGAGTCTGCCAAGTTTTATCGCCTCTCCAATAATCATTTATTGTACCTGCAGCAATCAAATCTTGTTTATTATTGAATGTATTCCAATCATTAAACGAAAGATAACCATTTGTAGTTGTATTTGCTTGATTTATGGATATAGTATTTACATTTCTTACTAAAGGAGAACTAAAAGTCAAAGGAGATTCTAGTCCGGTTGCAGAGATAGATATTGATCCTGCACCATTTGTAATAGAAATATTAGTACCTGCTGTTAAGTTTGCCAACTGATAGGCTGAACCATTACCAATTAGAAGCTGACCATTTGAAGGAACAGTACTTAAACCTGTACCACCATTTGCAACAGCTAAAACTCCACTTACTTCACTAGCCAAAGCAATTAAACCAGTACTTAATTGGCTGGATGCATTAGTTTTAAGAATTGAGTTAGGTGCTAAAGACGAAAATGTTATTGTTCCAGAAGAACTTAAACCGCTTAATCCACTTAGAGTACCATTAATAGAAGAATTGCCGGTTATATTAATACCATTAGCCAAAACAGTAAGTGTAGATGCTAAATTAAGCCCACCCGAAGATAGAAAATCAGTATTAGCATTACCAATATTCTCTAAAAGATAATTAGATAGATTTATACTGCCAGACATATTTCCACCATTCAAGGGAAGAAATAAGTCAGTCTCTGACTCTAAAATTTTAATCCAAGAAGATCCTGAATAATAATAGAAACCAGGGATAGCATCTGTCTGATATATGATCAATCCTGTTGAAGGCGAATTTATTGTAGCTCTTTGACCAAATGTCATTCTTGGTATTAGCAAGCCCATTTTATTAACAAATGAAGGATCGGAAACATCCAAATCAAGCAAAGCAGATTGATGAGGATTGTTAGTTCCAATACCCACATTTTTGGACTGAGCCAAAACTAATACAGGTACAAATATAGCAATAAGTACTATTTTTAATAGTCTGAAAATCATTTATTTCTCCACTACTTTATCAGAATACAAAATTATAGTATTCTATCGAATTAATATATCCGTAATAATACTTAAAAAACGCCCGAAATATTAATAAATACTTATCTATTCCCCTTTTAAAGTATCCCACAAAAGGAACTTTAAGTCCTCGATATTCTCTCCAACTACAGAAGAAATAAACAATTTAGGGGTTTTTGTATCCGATAATTTTATTTTTTTAATTTTTTCTAATTGCTCAGGCATAAGAGCATCAATTTTACTAAAACAAATAATTCTTTTCTTTTTATCCATTTCAGGATTATATTTTTTAAGTTCAGAACGTAGAATCTTATAATCACGTTTGGGGTCATCTGAAGTAGAATCGAGAAGAAACAATAGGACTTTAGTCCTTTCCACATGTCTTAAAAACTGAATACCTAAACCTTTGCCTTCGGAAGCACCTTCGATAAGCCCGGGTATATCGGCAACAGTATAGTGTTGATACTCACCTATATGCACCATACCAAGGTTTGGTATCAATGTAGTAAAAGGATAATCTGCTATTTTGGGTTTTGCAGCAGAAATAACAGAAATCAAAGTAGATTTGCCGACATTTGGGTAACCGACAATACCAACATCAGCTAAAAGTTTTAATTCCAAAGTAATTTCAAACTCTTCGCCAGGAAGCCCAGGTTTTGCAAATCGGGGAGTTTGATTAGTAGCCGTTTTAAATTCATTATTACCCCAACCACCATTTCCGCCTTTAGCAATAACAAAAGTTTGTCCATCATCAGCTAAGTCGCAAATCACTTCATCAGACTCAGTGTGTTTTATAATAGTTCCTAATGGAACTTTTATAACTAAGTCTTTTCCGTTTCTTCCGGTTTTGAGGCTTTTCATGCCATGTTCGCCATTTTCGGCAAAATAATGCCGCTTATATCTAAAATCCAACAATGTGGAAAGCTGTTTATCAGCCAATAATATAACTGATCCGCCTTTTCCACCATTGCCACCGTCAGGTCCGCCTTTTGGTACATATTTTTCTTTTCTGAAGCTTACGTGTCCATTGCCTCCGTCGCCGGCTTTGACAAAAATATTTACTATATCAACAAACTGCATTATTCTTCCAAATATTTTTTTAATTCTAACATATATATTTCATTATCTATTTCATTGTTTTTTACTAAAGTCTCACTGCTTTGCAGATTTGATTTCGACTCTAATATTTCGGAATTGAATTTGAACATATCATCGAGCTCGGCTGCTGATGCTACTCCTGTGGATACAACCGGCTTGCCGGTTTCTTTTTCTTCGAGTATTTCACTCAATTCTTCGAAAGAATTTTCATCATAATTTTCGCCTGTATCAATTACTTCAATATCCTGATTTTCTAAGTCAAGTTCTTGTCGTAAATTTTCAAATTCTAATTCTTCATCAAGATCTTCAGATACATTAACAACAAATTCTTCATTATCTAATGTATTTTCATTTATTTCAATTTCACTATTCAAAAATTCATTTAAATCTGAATCAAATGATTCTATTTCAATTTCTGGATTTTCTTCAATGATTGGATTTGAATCAATTTCTTCAATATTTTCCGCTACTGAAGCTTCATTGCTATTATCTTGTAATTGATTCAAAAAAGTACTTAAAGCATCTTCAATTTCTAAAGAATCATTTAAATGAGGAATCTGTAATTCCTCAGCATTAATATTTTCAATTGTATTAAATGGTTCTGGATCAATTTTTAGTAAATTTTGAAGTGCCTGAACAGCCTGAGATTCCAATGCAGAATGAATTTCAAGGAAATCCACCTCTTCATCGTCCGATTCATTTAATAAGTTCAAATCCTCATCTTCAGTATTTTCGGATGTAAATTCAATGGTCTCATCAACTTCTGTAATTGTATCTTCAATAACATCTAATAGGACTTCTTGCTCAATATTAATTTCATCTATATCAATAGATTTGATGTCATTTACTTCAAGGTTTAATTCATTTTCATCTTCAAATCCATAAGCATTAAGATCAATTTCTTCGTCAATTTCTGGTTGATCAATTAATTCTACACTAAAAGAATCTTCAATTTCCATCTTATCAAAATCTTCAAGCTCATTTTGCTCTGAATCTGAAGCTTCTTTTTCTAATTCTATCAATGACTGGCTTATTTCATCTATTAACTCGTTATCTTCGGTTTTAATGAAAATATCTTCTTCAATTGCAATTTCTTCGTCAATTTCAGAAACTAGAACATCTTCTGTTTCATCTTGCATTATTTCATACAATTCATTATCAATATCATCGGAAATCAATTCTGAACCTAAAGAATCAGGAGCCTCCATCAACTCAGGCACAAACTCATCATCCAATTTTAAATTTGATTCGAAAGTATCAAAAGATAAGTCTTTATTGGAAATAAAATCAGAAAAAATACATTTTAAATCATCAGGATTAAAGAATAAATCTGAATTATTCAATTTACTTGATATATTGTAGGCTAATTTTTGAAGACCTTTGTCGCTAAAGAATACGACTAATGCTGGAACAAAAACAAACCCGTTTTCATCTGAAAACACATCAATTAATTGATGAATAGAGCTAAAAAATTCTTGATAAGATAGCTTTTCAAAATATTCATCATCAATTTCTTTTATTATTCTTTCAAATTCAAAAGAATTAACGAATGTTTTATCAGAAAGCCTAAAAGCTAATTCATCAGTCAAATATTGATAATGAGGCAGGTACTTCAAGAGTTCGAGAAGTTCGTCTACTTGCAGACTCATTCTTTTTTTAAACACAAACCACTTCAAAGTAGTCCGTGGTCTGCAAATATAATTCAAATATAAATTTATTGATGAATCTATTAACTTAAGACAATCTGAATTGGTAACCGAGCAATTATCTTTAAAAAATTCATCGATTTCGAATAGTTTTTCTTTATTTTTAGGATTTGAAAAATCGAATGATGGATTATTAAGTCTGGCTTGATTTTCGCAAAATACTCTAAAATCTATTTCAGCTGCAATAAATTGCTTGAAGAAATCAGGCAATTCACTACAATTCAATACATCACGCAAAAAGATTCTATCTTTTAGAGGCTTTTCTATCTTCGCACTTAAAATATCGTAAAATCTTTCAAACATAACCCACCATCAAGAATAAATCAAAAATAAGTAAACGTAAATAATTCCAATAAATTTTTTAAAAATAATCAACTTACGTGCCACATTTAT
>JAUQWR010000292.1 GCA_030835065.1 Candidatus Kapaibacterium sp. | reverse complement strand
TCAACAACAAATTTAAGCTTTGAGGATTTAATATTATCAATAATATCAGGGTTCAAATAATCTAGTTTAAGTATAGAATTGATATGAAAATCGATAGCATCTTCGATATTATTCAAATAGCCTTTGATAGTATTGCTTTTCCAAAGTTTATTATCTAAGATATACCAAAAATCTCTATTTTCAATTTCATCGAGGAAAACACCAGATGAATTAAGAAATTTCAAACCATTCCATTCCGAAGGATTATGCGAAGCAGTGATAATAACTGCACCAGCTGCATCAGATTTTTCGGTATATAATTGAACAGTAGGAGTAGGTACTATTCCAAGATTATCGACAACTCGCCCGCAATCTACCAGTTCATTACATAAAATTTCATTTATTTTTTCTCCGGAAGGTCTTCCATCTCTACCTACGATAATTTTACCTTCGGGTAGATAAGATGCAAAAGCTCTGGCATATTCTTTTATTAATTGCATGGGCATAGAATCTTCGACAGTAGCTCTCAACCCTGAAATTGATCTGACAAGTGGCATATTATTCCAATGTTTTTGTTAATTTTTAATATTTTCAATTATTAAAATTACAAATTATAGAGAAAAAATACGAAAAATAATTTAACTTGCTTATATTAATAAAGTGGAGAAAATTGTAAGAGACAATAATTATTAATTATTCGTCTTATAAAACGATGAGAAAAAACTTATGGAGAAGTTTATGGAACAAATAAATTTAAAAGAAAGTTTAGACAAAAGATTAAATGATATTGATAATGAATTAAATGAATTAAAAGAGAAAGAGCAAGAACTCTCTAAACGATGGGAAGAAGAAAAAAGAATTATACATCTGATTAGAGGCTACAAAGCTGAGATTGAAGATACAAAATCTCGTGCTGAAAAAATGGAACGTGATGGTGATTTGGCAAAAGTTGCCGAGCTTCGTTATGGTGTTTTGCATGAATTAGAAGCTAAACTTAATAATGCTAATAACAAGTTGAATGAAATCCAAAAATCAGGAAAATTATTAAAAGAAGAAGTTGATGCTGAAGATATTGCTGAAGTTGTTGCAAAATGGACTGGTGTGCCTGTATCAAAAATGTTAGAATCCGAACGAATTAAATTATTAAAAATGGAAGAAAGGATTCATAATAGGCTTATTAGCCAAGAAGAAGCTGTTTCGGCTGTTGCTAATGCAATACGACGTTCGCGTTCCGGACTTCAAGATGCAAATAAGCCAATTGGTTCTTTTATATTTTTAGGTTCGACCGGAGTTGGCAAGACAGAAATGGCTAGAGCATTGGCTGAATTTCTTTTTGATGATGAAAATGCTCTTATTCGTATTGATATGAGCGAGTATATGGAGAAATTTTCGGTTACGCGATTGATTGGCGCTCCTCCTGGCTATGTCGGTTACGAAGAAGGTGGCCAATTGACTGAAGCTGTAAGGATTAAGCCATATTCTGTTATTCTATTGGACGAAATCGAAAAAGCCAATAAAGATGTTTTCAATGTTTTGCTTCAAGTATTAGATGATGGCAGATTGACCGATGGAAAGGGAAGAGTAGTCAATTTTAAAAATACAATTATTATTATGACTTCAAATCTTGGTGCTGAAATTCTTAATAATAGTATTGACAATCTAAACGATACTAATAGAGACAATTTGATGCTGGATGCAAAAATTAAAATTATTGATTTGCTAAAGAAAAATATGCGTCCTGAATTTTTGAATAGAATCGACGAAATTGTTTTGTTTAAACCATTAAATTCAAACGAAATAGGCAAGATTGCTCTATTGCAAATTCAGAAGTTGATAGAGAAACTTAAAAATCAAGGCATTGCTTTCGAAGTGCATGATTCAGCAATCGAGTGGCTTTCAAAAATCGGATATGACGCACATTATGGTGCGCGTCCGCTAAAACGTGCTATACAAAAATATGTAAGCGATGTATTAGCTGTAAAATTGCTTTCAGGTGAAATTTCGCATGGTGATACTATTGAACTTTATGCTGATGACAATGGAAGTTTTAAGTTTAGAAAAACTATTGCCGATCAAAAAGCTTTAGTATAATTATTATGGTGATTTGACATTTTTTAGTAATTCATCAATTATGTTGTCGGAGCTGATGTTTTCTGCATCAGCTTCGAAACTAAGACCGATTCTATGTCTTAATATTTCATGTGCTAATTTTCTCACATCTTCAGGAATTACATAATCTCTATTCGAAAGCAATGCAACTGCTTTGGCTCCGAGTGTCAAATATATACTTGCTCTGGGCGATGCTCCCCACTCTATATATTCTTTTA
>JAUQWR010000291.1 GCA_030835065.1 Candidatus Kapaibacterium sp. | reverse complement strand
ACTCCAAGGATAATTGTACCCGAAAGAAAAATTAATTTTGATGATGCTAGAAAAGCAGGCATTCCTCCATTTTTGAATGAGTTTATTATATCAAAAGCAAAGCGTCAGCCTGTAATAACTAAGCTAGATTCAATTAATATTAAAGGCTCGAAAATATTAGCTTATCATCCCAAAAGCGATTATATTGAAAAAACATTATATTTGATGGCAAAAGCTTTCTTCTATAAAGAAGAGTGGCTCCCTTCTCAATTGAAATGCAGTGAACTTATTGATAAGTTTCCCGATGGCGATCTATCTCCTGATGCACATTTGTTGCTTTCTATCAATTTGTTGGTTCAGCAAAAATATCTTGTTGGTAAAACAATGCTTTCCCGAACTGTAGATATTGCCTGGCAAAAAGAGAGATATGATATTTTGAGCGAAGCATTTAGGCTGGAAGCTGAATTAGCGCTTTACCAAAATGATTTAGATGCTGCCGTTAAGCCATATCTCCAGGCTGTTGCCCAATCGGATGATGGATTTTACAAAGCACGATGGCAGTTAGATTTGGCTTGCTTGCTTTATAGATTAGGTAAATTCGAACAAGCTGAGAAGGAATTTGCTAAGGTTCATAAGTATTCTCCTGATTATTTAGGTGAATTTGAAGCTGATCTATATAGAGCTGGTTCGCTGATTAGATTAGAAAGATTTTGGGAAGCTGAAAAAATATTGACCGAATTAGAAAATGACGGCAAATATGAAGAGTGGAAAGCTTTCGTTTATGCTCAAAGAATGCATATACCAAGATTGAAAAAAGACTATTCTGAAATTGATAAAAGAGAAAAAGAATCTGACTCTATATGGGGTGTCAATCCGGCTACTACTGCTTTTTATTATGATTTAGCAATGGATCATTATGAAAATAATAATTATTTTGATGCGAGAACATCTTTTTCGCGTGCCAGATCTGTGAGAACTATGATATATCCAACTGCAGATAGAATGTATTATTTGATGAATACTTGGGATGGTGCTCGAAACAAATCTAATGCTGAATTGAAAAAATTTATTTCTGGTGAATATATTAATGATTCTGTTCGAACAGAATTGGCTCTTAATTTGTTTGAACTTGGCAGAATTCATACCCAATTAGGCAACAAAGACTCAGCATTATATTACTATACTTATGCTACTGCTGTTGTTCCTGAAAAAAGTGATGAAAAAGCCAGATATATGTATGTCTATTCAGATGCAATTAAGGCGAATGATCCACGAAGAGCTGATTCGCTCTTAGACTATATTGTTCAGAAGTATCCGCGCACACCCTATGGTGCAGAAGCTATGAATAAATTGGGGTATACAAAAGCATTTCTTCAGGATTCGGTTGCTGATTTATTTAATTCGGGTTCTGAATTAATGAAATATGGTAATTATCAATATTCGATAAAGCAATTTGAAAAGATATATAATGAGTTTCCTAAGTCTCAATATGCTCCACGGGCTTTGTATTCGATTGGCTGGCTCTACGAAAGGAAATTAAACATAATGGATTCAGCCAGGTATTATTATGGTATATTGATTGAGAAGTATCCTAATAGTGTTTATGCTCAAGATGTGATGCTGACTTTTAGTTATGCAACTTTACTCAAGGAAGGCAAACCAATCCCAGATTCTTTACGAGATAGGCCGCGAGTTGTGTATACACCAAAACCTATACCACAAAATGTGCCCGATCCACATGAATTGAAACAACAGGAAAAGAAAAAGAAGAAAAAGGATGAAGAATTTAAGCCTGAAGATTTATTGAAACCTAAGTCTTTATTGAAAAAAGCTACTGATATGCTAACCGAACCGGTAGAAGGCCTTGAAATGCCTAATTTAAATAATTTTTTAAATCCGAAAGATTCAACTAATCAACAAATTGATTCAATTAAGGTTGCCCCGCAGCCTGATATTAAATCTAAATAATTTATGGCAAAATCTGAATTAAGTACAAAAACTAAGAAAAAAAATACTTCGAAAGAAGATGCAATCAACAGGCTGGAAAAACAACTTGCCTGGTATAAATCATTTTTTGATAATGCTACTGATGCTGTGTTTATTGTTCAACCTGAAACTTGGTGCGTACTTGATGCAAATGAGTATGCTGCCAATTTAATTGGAATAAGTCGAAATGATTTGTTGGGTTCGACTCTTCCTCAGTTTCGAAGAATATTTAAATTATTACAAAAAACTTCATCTCCGATGGTTCTTAGCGAATTATCTCTTGAAACTCCATCTAATCCTGATCTGATGGTAGAAGTAAGTGCTCGATTTGTTAAATATGAAGGTAATAATCTAATACAGGCAATTGCTCGAGATGTAAGCGAACAACATGCACTTACAGATAAACTCGTGCAGGCAGATAAATTAGTACTTTTAGGGCAGCTTTCTGCCGGAGTAGCGCACGAAATAAGAAATCCGTTAGCTGCTGTAAATTTAAATCTTCAAATACTAAAAAGAAATATTTCTGAGGATATGCCAGAGTATAATTATGTGGCTACAGCTCTCCAAGGTGTAGAAAGAATTTCCAGAATAGTTGAAGTAACTCTCAATTTTTCTCGTCCTGCAGTACCTGATATCCAAACAATGAGTATTAATAATTTGATTCCAAGTACTTTGGAATTAGTATCGTCGGTCATAAAAAGAAAAGATATAACAGTAGATCTAAAGTTATCTAATGAATTGCCTGAAGTAGCAGCTGATGCTAAGCAATTGCAGCAGGTGTTTATTAATTTGATTACAAATGCTGCAGACGCTATCAGGGCTAAAGGAAATATTGATATACATAGCTATATCGAACCGCATTCAAGACCTGGAGACGGCGATTATGTCGTTGTGTCGATTAAGGATACCGGAGTAGGTATTCCACCCGAAGATCTCCCCAAAATATTTAATCCTTTTTTCACTCGCAAAGCAGATGGAACAGGCTTGGGGCTACCAATCACACAAAGAATACTTCACCAACATGGTGGAATTATAGATGTCGAAAGTACATTTGGCGAAGGCACTACATTTTATGTAAAGTTGCCAGTGCCCAGAGATTTGTAAATAACTAATTTAAAAATAAATAAAAGAAAGAAGCAGTGTCGAAGCATAATTACACAATAGTCGTTATCGAGGATGATCCTCTGGTAAATTCAACCGTAAAGGGGATATTAGCTGCAAAATATACAAGAGTGGAAACTTTTACTGATGCGGCTCAAGGAATTGATGAATTGCATATGATTGGACCTGATCTTGTATTGCTTGATATATTTTTAGGTCATGCAAACGGATTGGACATATTAGAGCAATTGCGTAAGCAAGGCTATAACATGCCTGTTATTATTATGACAGCTTTCTCTGATATCAAAATGGCTGTAAGAGCTATGAAACTCGGTGCAGAGGATTTTATTGTCAAGCCTTTAGACTTGGAGCAACTAGAAGTTGCAGTCGAAAGAGCATTGAAAAACTTCGACCTAAGACGTCAAGTCGATATTCTTTCTGAACAATTGAAAAAAGAACAGCCTAGCGAAATACTCGGAAGTTCAGAGGGCATGATGCGTGCCATGGATATGGCAAAAATTATTTCTGGGGCTGAAGATACTACTGTGCTTATTCTTGGCGAGTCTGGTACTGGTAAAGAATTAATGGCTAGATATATTCACGATCATTCTCCTAGAGCTAAAGGTCCTTTTGTTACTATCAACTGCGGTGCAATTCCTCGCGAACTTGCGGAAAATGAATTGTTTGGTTACGAGCGCGGTGCTTTTACAGGTGCAACCGAAAAAATCAAACAAGGAAAATTTGAGCAAGCCCAACACGGTACCATTTTGCTCGATGAAATTGCTGAATTGAGCATGGATCTGCAAGTAAAACTTCTTAGAGTGCTTCAGGAAAGACAATTTTATCGCCTCGGTGGTGCTAAAGAAATTTCTGTAGATGTTAGAGTAATTGCTTCTACAAATAAAGATTTAGAAAAAATGGTGGAAGAAGGCAATTTTAGAGAAGATTTGTATTATAGACTCAATGTTGCTCGCATTCTACTCCCACCTTTGAGAGAGAGAGGTGCTGATATTCTAAAGATTGCTACTGCAATGGTTAAAGAATTTAATACCAAATTTGCAAAAAATGTGAAAGGTTTTTCGCCCGAAGCAGCCGATATATTATCTAACTATCATTGGAAAGGTAACGTTAGAGAGCTTAGAAATGTGATTGAAAGAGTTGTTTTGCTCGAAATGAATGATTTAATTACAAAAGAGTCACTATCTTTTCTAAAACCAGGAACTACTTCAGTTCAGATTCAAGGCAAGCCTTCGGTCGAAATTGTCGATGGACAGCATTTTCTTCAGATTTCCAAGTCGGGTGTGTCTATGGGGAATGTACTTAGAGACTTGATAATCCAAACACTTAAGATTACAAATGGCAATCAAATTAAAGCAGCAAAATTGCTCGGTATTTCTCGTGCCAAATTGAGATATAGAATCGAACAATTAGGTATTAATATTAGTGGAAAAACAATTGAATAATAATTATATTAATTTATGTTAATTAATAAAATAAAATTGGCTTAAATTGTATCATATTCAATATAATAAATAAATTATCCTCAAATTGGGAAATTTATGAAAAATGAAAAACTAATTAAAGCATTAGTGCAAAAAGAAGATTCTCAATTAAGGATGGATGCAGCCTTGTGTATCCAGTCTGATGCTTATTATGACGAAACAATATTAAACGCTCTGGTAGAAGGGCTTAATGATGATAATAAAGGTGTTGTCGATGTGTTTTCGAGAGTATTGAGTTC
>JAUQWR010000290.1 GCA_030835065.1 Candidatus Kapaibacterium sp. | reverse complement strand
TTGCTAAATTCTGCGGGTACATTTGTTTGTGATGGATCGCCAATGCCCCATGTGCTTGGATCGCCATTGCGTGTATTTGGATCGCCACCTTGAATCACAAAACCAGGAATAATTCTGTGAAACAATAATCCATCATAAAATTTAGCTTTTACCAATGAGTCGAAATTTGCAACTGTTTTTGGTGCTACATCATTGTACAACTCAATTTTTATTACACCTAGAACTTTATCGTTCTGATACACTGTCATTTCATAGTGATTTCTTTTCATTAATGCTCCTTGGGCAAATACTGATTGTGTAAAGACTGACATAATGCCTAAAATGGCAAAAATAGCCAAACTTAATCCTAAAAATTTTTTCATATTATCTCCTTTAATATAATTTATCTACAAAATTAATTATTCATTTCTAATTTTTTTAATCTATTTTAAAAATTTTTGTTACTTTTTACAAATAATAACGTATCAAATTATTAATCGATACGCGAAAGAAAATGAAATTTACGAAAAAACGTATTAATTGTTTTTAAAACAATAAATTTTTGAGGAAAAAAATGAAGCGAATTATGCTTTTTATCTTTGTTTTGGGCTTAATGCCGTTATTTGCAAGTGCTCAAGATGAAAAATTAGATGAATATTCATTCGAAACTAGTCCATTGCAGGAAGCTAATGAAGCCTATTTCACTCTAGGTGGTGCTTATTCCGGTAATTTCTTATTAATGAAATTTGACGAAGCAAACAAGTATTTCAACAATATCTTAAAAAACGATCCACTTAAAATGAATGAAGAATTTGAAGGCAATCTTTATATGCACAATTTGGATTTCTTTATTGGAACTGTTGTTGTGCCGAATCTTCAGGTTGCTGTTTCGATTTCCAATGGCTCCAAATTGATTGAAAAAGATTTTACTCAAACTGAAGGCAACAATACAATTTCTGCTACAGTAGCCAAAGAAATCAATGTTTCGCGTACTGCACTAAACTTAGAATATGGCATTATAGCATTCAAACATTTTGCTATTCTTCCATCGGTTGGTATTGGCTGGGGATCTTATTCTTTAGAAACAAATGTTTATATGAAAAATTATAAATGGACTGATATTCAAAATA
>JAUQWR010000289.1 GCA_030835065.1 Candidatus Kapaibacterium sp. | reverse complement strand
TCGATTTCATTTTCGTCTGCTACTTTGCATATTTTTTCAGGATCTCCAACCAAAACCGGAATAGCCATTTTGTTGTTTTTTAATATTACTGAAGCCTCAAGTGTTCTTTTGTCTTCAGCATCAGGAAATGCAACTCTAAGGCATAGGGACTTTACCTTTTCGCGCATTTCGTTGATAAATTGAATATCAGCCATACTCTTTCCTTAACGGTTTTAACTCATTTATTTATAGTGAACTATAATTTTTGATCTTTTCTAGTATTCGATCTTCAAAAATACCATTTGAAGACCAAAAATGGATTTGTCCGGTAATATGTTGTTCCATACCACTTAATTCAGCAACTAATTTAATAGTAACTTTGCCTTGTTCTTTTTCTTCGATAGTAAATTTATATTGAATTCTTCCAGTTACCCAGTCGCCACCACGGATGAAAGGTATGGGTTCAATTTTTTGAGGATTATCTTTATGGAGTATTTCAGCACTATATTTTTTTAGTGAGTCGTAAGCAGCATCGCCAGTAATAAACACACAGAAGTCTGAATGAAGAAATCCTTTATATAAACCTTCATCATTTTGTTTAGTTGTTTTCTTGATTGTCTGGCAGCCTAATTCTTCAATTGCTTTATTTGCTGCATTCCATACAGTTTCAAAATCTTTTTCGATTACTATTTCATACTTTTCTTTAAATAGCTTCATGGATTCTGGAATTTTTTGTTCGTCTTGTGCTTTGGAACTATTTGAAATTAAAGTCATTAATGCAAATACTGCTAGTATTAATTTTAAACTTTTCATTTTTGCCTCAGTGATTAAGATGTTAACATTATTTTTCATCGAAAATTAGCTTATTATTTGAAAAAAAACAATTATTTTTTAGTCTTTTTTCAATTTTTTATTAATCTTTAGCAAATTTATATAATTAATTTGAATATGAATAAATATAATCAATGTTTAATTTATAATTAATATAAATTTGAATAAAAAAAAGTGATCAATCGTATTGGATTAATCACTTAAAAAATATAAAGATTAGTTTTTACCATTTACTTTGTTTGAGTTTGAATTTGAAAGTATAAGGTTATACTTTACACCTCCAAGCAGATCAACTGCAGCCAAGGCAAAAGGATCGTCTTTTAAGGTGTATTCAATTACTTTAGAGTCTGGTAAAAATCTTCTGTGAACTTCGATATCAATTAGTTTAGATATTTCTGATTTGTAAGATTTTAATTTAGAAATTTCTTCAAGAGAAATGTTTTTTTCTAAATCATTCATCATCTTATCAATTTTTTGAGAAAAATTATTATCGCTAAGCTTTTTCTTTAAATTTGTAAAATCATTAATAATATAAGATTTTTTATTATTAGATTTCAATTTATAAAATTCTTCGAATTTTGAATAAATTTTATCATTTACAATAAAATTCGAAGGTAATTCTGAGAATTGAGAAGCATATTCATTAGCAAAGCTAAAAATAATATTTCTATTAGCAATATCCTTTGTAAAATCTGAAAACTTTTGATATTCAACTAAAGTATCAGGGAAAATACCGGTAAGTTCGAACACTTTACGACCATTTTTTGTATAAAAAATAGTTGTATCTGTATTTTCTTTAATTTCCTTTTTTGAATACAAATCGCCATCTTTAATTTTTTGAATACATCTACCAGATGGAGTATAATATTTAGAGGTAGTGATTTTTAAAGATGTTTTATGAGGCAGATCAATAATAGATTGAACTAATCCTTTGCCAAAAGAGCGTCTGCCAATAACAACTCCACGATCTAAGTCTTGAATAGCACCAGCAACAATCTCGCTAGCGCTAGCACTACTTTCATTAATTAATACTGCAAGAGGCAGATCTGGTTCGCTTGGATCCATCATCGAGCGATATTCATTGTTGAAATTTGGTGAATTACCTTTTGTAGATACAATCAGACTGCCTTTAGGAACAAATATTTCGCATAAGCTAACTGCAGCAGCTAATAATCCGCCAGGATTATC
>JAUQWR010000288.1 GCA_030835065.1 Candidatus Kapaibacterium sp. | reverse complement strand
TTTGTCGATGCTTCTTTAATTTCGAATAAAGGATTTCCTGTTTGGACTGGTGTTGGTATTTTTGGATTTGGAGGTGGTGCTTTCTATAATATGGTTAGTGAAAGCAAACCAAACTTGCCGGGTGCTTCTGCACTTGATCTGCCAAGTGGAATTGGAACAACAATTTCGGGCGCTACATTAAAACCTAATGAAGAAGGCTTGGGATTTATGGCAAGAGTTACTCTAGGTACTTATCCAAATGCTACACCTCTAAATGGTGATCTTGAAATAATGCTAACAATAGTAAATGGTGGCTTAGGAGAATTAAAAATATCCGGGCAAGGCTATTTAGTATCCGAACTTCCAGCACGCTCAAGCAAGTTAGGTTCGGCAATAGCCAGCATTAGTTACAATTTTGGAAATGGAATGTTTTTGGGTAATTTTGGTGTCGATATTAGTTTTAGTTCCTTTGCAAAAGCAAGCGGTAGCTTAGAAATATTATCAAATAATGCAGCTTCACCACCAAAATGGCATATTTATATGGGTACATGGGAAAACAGGCTTTCTTTAGAGGTATTAAGCTTGTTTACTACTCAAAGTTACTTTATGGTTGGTAATGACTTGCCAGGAGGACTTCCGCCATTTCCAGCAGATGTAAAGTCAATTTTTGCACAGGTCGGAAAACAATTACCAATGCAAAGTGCAAAAGACCAAAAAATGATAAGCGAAGGTCAAGGAATCTCTTTTGGTGCTAGCACAAGTTTTGGTGGAGATTATAGATTTTTGATATTTTATGCTCGATTGGCTGCAGGATTGGGATTTGATTTGAATTGGCATAAGTTTGCTGGAGTTACTTGTGCTGATGGTACCGAGTTAGGTATAAACGGATGGTATCTCAATGGGCAGATGTATGCATATGTTGCTGCCAATATTGGATTGCATGTAGATCTTTGGTTTGTAGAAGGAGATTTTGAAATTCTTTCAGGTGGATTTGCTGCTATTATGAATGGTGGTTTGCCTAATCCTTCCTGGGCTAAAGGTATGGTTGCTGGGTATTACAGAATTCTTAAAGGATTGGTTAGAGGGCATTGCAGTTTTGAGTTTCAAGTAGGTCAAAAATGCGAAATGATTGTAGAAAATCCTTTAGCTATGGGGCTGATTTCCGATATGCAGCCTGTTGGCAATGATATTTCAGTATTTGCCAGTCCGACTGCTACTTTCAATTTCCCTATTCCTGATGAAAATAGTGATAATCACTTCGATATTCAGGTGATGGGCGCTGATGGTAATCCTGGTCCTATTAGAACATTCAGAATAAAAATTGATGAAATCCAATTAAAAAACAAATCTACTTTGAACAATGTAGAATATGTAAAAGGTGTAACCGACGAAGCAATGACTCTGGCTTTGACTCCTAAATCTGTATTGGAAGCAAAAAAAGATTTCTCTTTTAGAATAAGAGCGCATGGCGAAGAATTAGTAAATAATGTGTGGTTGCTCACAAAATACGAAACCGGAGACAAAAAAGGGCAGGTAATTAGCAAAGATACTACTGTTAATTTTAAAACAGGTGATAGGCCCAATAATATTTTGGATGCCAATATTATTTATTCTTATCCTGCTCAAGGACAAAGATATTTTATCGCAGATAAAAATAGAGCCAAAAAGGGTTATATCGTAGTCAGACAAGACCAAGACTATTTATTTAATGAATATGAATTTTTAAATTTATTCGAAGAATATAAAAATAGAAAAGATCAATACAAGGTTGAATATCTTGCTTTATTCAAATATGCAGGCAATAAGATAAAAGAAGTTCCAGCATATTATTCAAATAGTCCTTCGAGAGTGGAATTTGATATTACTCACTTAGAGCCTTCTCGTACTTATAATTTGCAAATTGTAGGCAGAGTAACTCCTAAAACTACTGTTTCAGACTTTAGTGGTCTTACAAAAAAAGTAAATAAAATTACTTATAGAAAAGGCGGACCAAAAAACTCAGGAAATTCTTTTAAAGATGATCTGCAAATTGGTGCCGGAGTAAGTTCTAAACTTAAAGATGAATTGAAAAACAAAGCAAAAACATATATTCCAAAAGAAGAAATATTTGGAAATCCAGGCGATCCAGTTGAATTTGGTGTTGGCTCCAAGCTTGATATTAATGCAAATCCAAGTGAGATAATTAGTCTTGCTGATAATAAAGGATTTGGATCTCAAAAAGGGATGCAGGTGTTTTCGAGTACTCCTAATATTGGACTTGCAAATACCGGATTGGCTAATTCAGGAATTGGAGGAAATATTGGTGGTGCTGCTACTCAAACTCAAGTAATGATGGCAAAAACTCATTCGGGCAATCAAACTAGAAGTGCTAAGAATTATTCATTTACTAAAAGTAAAACTGAGATGGTGAAAGTTGATAATCCTAAGTTTTATTATTTAGCAAATCAAATGGATGAAGATGAAACAGTTGTGGATACAATTACATCTAGAACTATCGATGTTACTGCAATGAAAACTCTTCAACCAAATGAAAAATCATTGTTTCAAAGTGCTTTATTCTTTAATACAAGTAGATTTACTAGCATTGAATCAAAAATGAATAATACCAATATTAAAAATTCAAATATTACATTGAATTATCAATTATATGGCTATTTAGACTTTATAGGTGAACCATTTGATGAATTTGACGTTAAAGGTAAAATGTATAAAGCAGCTAACCAACAAACTTATGTTTTTGGTCCATTTGTAAAATTTAAAATTGATGAAAATACTGATTGGGAAAAATGGGCGAAATTTGAAATATATGATATGCATGAGGGTGATTCTCATTGGCAGAATGGTGATGGTTCTTGGGCTCCTGTGCCAATTCCTTATTGGTTTAATGACATCGACTCTAAGGATGTGCCTTGTGGTAATATGAGCTGGACAGTAACCCACATACCAAGCGGACAAACAAAGAACTGCTGTGGAGAGTCTGTCCAATATTTCAAAACTAATCTCGAAAAATATACTACTTACAGAGAAAATTATACTAGTATGAATACAATAATCAATGTTATGAGTCCTGAAATTGCATTTGCAAGCTTGGAAGAAGCCAACCAATCGGCAAAGAATAAAAACTCATTCA
>JAUQWR010000287.1 GCA_030835065.1 Candidatus Kapaibacterium sp. | reverse complement strand
TATAAATTAATTACTCTTGCTCCTTCTAGTGTTCAAGAAATGGTTGATTTTGTTAGATTAGGTTTTGATTTAGCAGAAAAATACAGAAACCCAGTTATGATTCTTACTGATGGCGCTATTGGCCAGATGATGGAAAAAGTTGAATTGTTCGATCAAATGCCACGCAAAACTGAATTCCCAGATTGGGCAACTACTGGCAAAACAGCCGGCAAAGATCGTCGTTATATTACTTCTTTGCATATTCAACCTGAAAAGATGGAAGAAATCAACCATCACCTTCAAGCTAAATATCGCAGAATCGAAGATAATGAAGTAATGTATAAAACTTTAAATGTTGAAGATGCTGAATATATCTTCACCGGCTTCGGCTTGGGTGCTCGTATTTGCGCTAAAGCAATGGAAATGGCTAGAGCTAAAGGCTATAAAGTTGGCGTTGTTCGCCCTCAAACTTTGTTCCCATTCCCAACTAAAATATATGCTGAATTAGGTAAGAAGGTTAAAGGTATTCTCGATGTAGAAATGAATGCTGGCCAAATGGTCGAAGATGTTCGATTGGCTGTCAATGGTTCTACTAAAGTCGAATTCTATGGACGTATGGGCGGTATGATTCCTTCTCCTGAAGAAATTCTTGAGCATTTCGAAAAAATCTTTATAAGAGGAGAAGCATAATGAGCGATAAAAGAATGGATATTTGTGTTGAAGATAATTTAGTTTATCGCAAGCCGGAAACTCTTATCGAAGAGCCTTTCCACTATTGCCCTGGTTGCGGTCACGGTGTTGTTCATAAAATTTTGATGGAAGTTGTTGATGAATTAGGTATTCAAAACGATACTATCGGCGTTGCTCCTGTTGGCTGTTCTGTTTTTGCTTATCACTATATGAATGTTGATATGCAAGAAGCTGCTCACGGTAGAGCTTGCGCTGTTGCTACTGGTATCAAAAGAGTTTTCCCTGAAAAATTTGTCTATACTTACCAAGGCGACGGCGACTTGGCTGCTATCGGTACTGCCGAAACTATGCATGCTGCTAACCGTGGCGAAAATATTCTTGTTGTGTTTATCAACAATGGTATCTATGGTATGACTTCTGGCCAAATGGCTCCTACTACTCTTCCTGGTATGGTTTCTACTACCAGCCCTTATGGCAGAGACGTTAAAACTCAAGGTCATCCTTTCAAAATCAGCGAAATCTTGGCTCATCTTCCTGGCGTTGCTTATGTTACTCGTCAGTCTGTTCATAAAGCTGCTAACGTTCGTAAAGCTAAAAAAGCTTTGAAAAATGCTTTGGAATATCAAAAGAAAGGGCTCGGTCTTTGCTTAGTTGAGATAGTTTCTAACTGTCCTTCTAACTGGAGAATGACTCCTAAACAATCTAATCAATTTATCGATGAAAAAATGATACCATTCTACCCGCTTGGTGATATTAAAGTTCCGGAGGTGAAATAATATGACAGAAGAAGCTTTATTTGCAGGTTTTGGCGGTCAAGGTGTACTCTCTATGGGTCAAATCCTTGCTTATGCCGGTATGATTGAAGGCAAAGAAGTTTGCTGGATGCCATCCTACGGTCCTGAAATGCGCGGCGGTACTGCTAATTGTATCACTATCGTTTCCGATACTGAAATTAGCTCTCCTATCATTTCTATGTAT
>JAUQWR010000286.1 GCA_030835065.1 Candidatus Kapaibacterium sp. | reverse complement strand
AATTATCAAATATAATTGGCTTATAAAAGAAAAATGCCATTTTGAATAAACAAAATGGCATTTTATTAAAATCAAATTACAAAATCAATTATTTGATTCCAAATGATACAGTCAAACGGTTTACATAACCGAAATCAGTTGATGGAGAGATCGCATAATCAATTTGACCACCCATATCACCAGTAAAGTATTTAAAACCAACGCCACCGCTAAAACCAAATTGGTCATGACCAAATTTGTAACCAGCGCGAAGTGATAAAATTTCTTTCCAAGTATATTCAGCACCAAAAGAGTATTGTTCAGGAGTATCAGACAAAGTCAAAAAATCAAAAGCAGCAATTACTTTATGTTCTTCTTCATTAAATACTTCAGATGAAATTCCTGCACGAAACGCGATTGGAATACTATATCCCCAAGACAAATATTCAGCATCAATTGGGCTTGAATATGTTTGTTCATATAATTTGCGAAATGTTTTTAATTCTTGTCCTTGATACTTTTGCTCAGTACCTAAGTTAGTAATTGCAAATCCCAATTTAATGCCTTGAATACCAGTTTGATACATTGTACCAATATCAAAAGACAATCCTGAAGCAGTAAGGTTAGAAATACCGTTATTAATATATTTTGCTGTAACACCAAAAGAGAATTGATCTGTCAAATAACCAGCAAAAGTCAATCCTAGAGCTAAATCTTCGACAGTATAAGAAGCTCCGGTACCAGTTGGTTTATCAATTGTAGTGATCGGAATATCATCACTAGCAAATGAAATCATATGTGCAGCAATAGTAAAATCCTTACTCACTGGAAGAGATAAAGCAGCAAAATTATGCTTAAAATCAGAAATCCATTGAGTGTAGGATACATCAGCCATCATCATTTTAACGTCTGCCAAACCAGCTGGATTCCAGTAGATTGAAGACAAATCGTTAGTAACAGCAGAGAAAGCTCCCATAGCAGTACCGCGAGCACCAATACCAATCTTAAGGAATTGAGAGCCAGCAGCACCAACTTTACGGAAGTTACCACCTTTTGATGAACCTATAGCTCCTTCATTTTCAGCATTTGAACTTGAAAATGCTAAAAAGAAGAAAGTAAATATAGTAATTATAGATAATAATTTTTTCATTTTAATCTCCATTTTAATCTTTCGCATTTAATTACCGGAGAGTATTAATACTCTCCGGATTATTAGTTTTATTCACCGTATACTCTAAAACCACCAACGATAACAGAGAAGTTTTTGATTGTTTGAGCTCCATCTGGAGTTGTAATCAAAGCTGCAAATGTTTGGCTAGATACTCTTTGACCATTCTTTGAGAGCAAGTCCCAAATTTGAACTTGAGCCGGAGAATCTGAACTAACTTCGTCGTGATTAATAGTTACTACTTTATCGCCTGTAATAGTATAGATTTCGATTTTACATTGCTTTGGCAAGCGAGTAAACAAAATCTTTGCATCGTATGGTGAAGATTGTTCTTGATGCGAAATATAGTATGGATTTGGTACTATAGAAATTTGATCAAGAATTTTATCTGTATACTTTTTATCTTTATTTTCGCCTTCGCTTATTTTAACGCGTACTTTTGCTCCTGGCAATGGTAAGCCAAGTGCACCACCATATGTTGTCAATTCAAGCTTGTCGCCTACTTTAAAGTCTTCAGTATACTTAAAGTTTGGATCAGCATCTTTCACAACACCATTTGCACCAGTACCACGTCTGCCCTTGTTTGCATAATCAATAACATATTGAACGCCTGCAATATGCAATATATGGGAGAAGTCCATTATTTCGCTACCGTCAACAGCTTGAGCAGACAAGTAATATCTACCTTGTGTTCCAATTGAGCAATCCATCTTTTCATTTTTTTGAACGCCTTGACGCGCATAAAGCTTTTGCAAATCTAAAGATGAATTTTTTGTTCTTGCATCAATCCAACCATAAGCACTTAGGTTGAATTTTCCGATAAATTCATTTGTATTTTTATTATTAGTATAATACAAATTACGTGGATCTGGATACAATCTAATTGGACGTCTTGGATCTGTGCTTTGCAATAATGGAGCTATTGTTAAATGTGGCATTTCGAGAGGATATGTAACTTCCACCGAATCTACATCTTCTCTTTCTGGAGCAGGTCTTTTAAATGAAATAGCATTAACAAGCTTCACATTATAATATTTAGCTTTGAATGTTTTAGTTTTCTTTTCATCCTTCACTGGGAAATAATCTACTGTTATTTCTTCTTCTCCACCAGGTAAAAATTCTAATATATATTTACCAGGTCCATTATTGAATGATGCATCTTCAT
>JAUQWR010000285.1 GCA_030835065.1 Candidatus Kapaibacterium sp. | reverse complement strand
GTCTTCTTGGTGACGAACTGGTTTATTACCAACGCCTTTATATTCCCATGCAGCAACATGGCAGAATTTTTCGTCGTCTCTCTTAGCTTCGCCGTCTTCGTATTGATATTCTTCGCGGAAGTGAGCACCGCAAGACTCTTCGCGCTCTAAAGCATCCCAAGCCATTACTTCTGCAAATTCCAAGAAATCAGCAACTCTGGAAGCTTTTTCTAATGCGATATTGAAATCTGCAGCTTCGCCAGTTACAGTCAAATTCTTCCAAAATTCTTCGCGAATTTGTGGAATTGTTTGAATTGCTTCTTCCAAGCTCTTCTTCGTGCGAGCCATACCAACTTTGTCCCACATCAATTTGCCCAACTCGCGATGGAATGATGTTGGTGTTCTCTTGCCTTTAATTGAAAGCAAAGACTGAATTTTTTGATTTGCATCAGCTTCTGCTTGCTTAAATTCAGGAGTTTCTGGACTTACTTTATCAAGTTTAGCTTTTGCTAAGTAATCGCCAATAGTATATGGAATTACAAAATAGCCATCAGCCAAGCCCTGCATAAGAGCACTTGCACCCAAACGGTTTGCTCCGTGGTCGGAGAAGTTTGCTTCGCCGAGCACATGCAATCCAGGTATTGTACTCATCAAGTTATAATCCACCCAAAGACCGCCCATAGTATAGTGAGAAGCAGGATAAATCATCATAGGAGTAGTATATGGATCGTCGCCTGTAATTCTTTCATACATTTCGAACAAATTGCCATATCTTTCTTCAATAACATTTTTACCCAATCTATTAATTGCATCTGAGAAATCAAGATATACACCATAGCCTGTAGCACTTACTCCACGACCATCATCGCATGCTTCTTTTGCAGCACGAGAAGAAATATCGCGAGGCGATAAGTTGCCAAAGCTAGGATATTTTCTTTCTAAGTAATAATCTCTTTCGTCTTCCGGAATTTGATTTGGAGGACGATTGTCACCACGTTTCTTTGGCACCCATATTCTACCGTCATTACGCAAAGATTCAGACATAAGAGTAAGCTTGGATTGGTGATCTCCGCTCACTGGGATACAAGTCGGGTGAATTTGAGTATAACAAGGATTTGCAAAAGCTGCTCCTTTTTTATACGCTCTATAAGTAGATGTAACGTTGCATGCCTGTGCATTTGTAGATAAGAAAAATACGTTGCCATAACCACCTGTAGCTAAGCAAACTGCATCTGCTGCATGTGATTCAATTTTGCCACTTACTAAATCTCTAACTACAATACCACGGCATTGTCCATTGACAATCACAATATCCATCATTTCTTTTCTGGTGTGGAGCTTGACTTTGCCAACATGAACTTGGCGCATCAAAGCCTGATATGCTCCTAAAAGCAATTGCTGTCCTGTCTGCCCTCTTGCATAGAATGTTCTAGACACCTGAGCACCACCAAATGAGCGGTTAGAGAGCATGCCTCCGTATTCACGAGCAAAAGGAACACCTTGAGCCACACACTGATCAATAATATTATTACTAACTTGCGCTAAACGATAAACGTTTGATTCGCGAGCACGGAAGTCGCCACCTTTTACTGTGTCGTAGAATAATCTCCAAATGCTATCGCCATCGTTTTGATAAGCTTTAGCTGCATTTATACCGCCTTGTGCAGCAATTGAATGCGCGCGGCGAGCACTATCATGATAAGTAAATACATCTACATTATAGCCTAATTCTGAGAAAGAAGCTGCAGCAGATGCGCCAGCCAATCCAGTTCCAACTACTATAATTCTATATTTTCTCTTATTAGCTGGGTTGATTAGCTTTAATTCAAATTTATGTTTATCCCATTTATCCTTTAATGGACCGGATGGAGTTTTGGAATCTAAAATCATATTGAGCCTCCCACCAAGCCGAGCAATACGGAAATTGGTATAGAAATATACATTAATACTATGATTACAGCAAAAATTCTACTTGCTTTGACCATTGCAGGAGTGAATTTTGGTCCGGTTACGCCTAAAGTTTGGAAACAACTTTGAATAGCATGACTCAAGTGGAAACCAAGAAGAACAACAAAAACAACGTAAGCTATTGCAATTGCTGGCTCACGAAAACCTAGTACTAACATTTTATAAACGTCGTGACGCTCTAAAACTACTGGTTTTAGTTCTTGTTGCAATGATTCTGAAGCATCTACATCTTTAACTGAAGCAGCACTAGAACTTACAAAAGAGTTGCTT
>JAUQWR010000284.1 GCA_030835065.1 Candidatus Kapaibacterium sp. | reverse complement strand
AAAGAGTATGATGTAGTAATCAAAGAAGCACAAGCAGATGCATTGAAAATTATGAACTTGCCGGCAGACGAATATGAAGTGTTATTCCTTGGTGGTGGTGCTAGCCTTCAGTTTTTGATGGTAGCAATGAACTTCTTAAAGAATAAAGCTGATTATATCGTTACCGGTGCATGGGCTAAAAAAGCTTATAAAGAAGGTAAATATGTAGGCAATGCTAATGTTGCTGCAAGTTCAGAAGATAAAACTTTCAATTATCTTCCAACAGAATTCAAATTTGATCCAGAAGCAGATTATGTTCATATCTGCACAAACAATACAATTTATGGCACTGAATGGAAAGAATTCCAAATTCCTTCAGTAGGTAATGTGCCTTTTATAGCTGATATGTCTAGCGATTTGTTTGCAATGCAAAGAGATT
The DNA here is from genome assembly GCA_030835065.1 of Candidatus Kapaibacterium sp. GTDB lineage: Bacteria > Bacteroidota > Ignavibacteria > Kapaibacteriales > UBA2268 > JAUQWR01. The sequence goes on along the minus strand of JAUQWR010000284.1, from coordinate 5,123 downwards.
TTTCAAGATATGATTTGATTTATGCTGGTGCTCAAAAGAATATTGGCCCTGCAGGCGTTACTTTAGTTGTTATCAAAAAATCATTCTTAGAAAAAGCTAAAGAAAATCTTCCTACTATGTTGGCTTATAAAACTCATACAGAAAATGAGTCGATGTTTAATACACCTCCTTGCTTGCCAATTTTTGTTGTCAACCGCACATTCAAATGGATTTTGAAGCAAGGCGGACTCGAAGCAATCGAAGCTCACAACTACAAAAAAGCTGGCGTTCTTTATGATTATATGGATGCGCACTCTGATTTCTATAAAGGTACTGTTACTAATAAAGATGACAGATCTTTGATGAATATTTGCTTTAACCTTCCAACTCCTGAATTGGAAGCTAAGTTTATCGCTGAAGCTAAATCCAAATATAATATGACTAATTTGAAAGGTCATAGATCAGTTGGTGGTGTTCGTGCTTCTACTTACAATGCTTGCCCTATCGAATGGGTCGAAGCTCTTGTTAAGCACATGGACGAATTTATGAAGGAAAACAAATAGTTTTGTGAAATAAACTTACTTCCATGCAGCCATTTTCAGACTGCATGGAAGTTTTTATATATATAAGTTTTGTTGAATTAATTAATAATAGAGAATATGAATTTAGTTGCTATCGTTGGCAGACCAAATGTTGGAAAATCTACTTTGTTCAATAGATTGGTCGGTAGTAGAGAAGCGATTGTCGAAGGAGAACCAGGAGTTACTCGCGACAGGCTCTACGGCTATTCCGAATGGAATGGAAAGCGTTTTATGGTAGTAGATACAGGCGGTTTTATACCCGGCACTGAAGATACAATGGAAAAAGCAGTACGCGAACAAGCAATGATAGCAATAGATGAAGCTGACTCTATTATTTTTGTTTGTGACGGACGTGATGGCGTTACTCCTTTCGATGAAGATATCGCAAAAATTTTGCGTACTTCCAAAAAACCCGTTACTCTTATGGTTAATAAGTGCGATAATGCTATACAGCTTACTGCCGCTTATGAATTTTATACTTTAGGATTGGGCGATCCATTCCCTGTTTCTTCACTCAATGGCTTCAATACAGGCGATTTCTTAGATCAAGTGGTAGAGCCACTTACAGGAAATAATGATGATGAAGATGACAATAGACTCAAGATTGCTGTTGTTGGCAGGCCTAATGCGGGCAAATCCAGCTTGACTAATGCTCTTACCGGCAAAGATAGAAGTATTGTTACTGATATTCCCGGTACCACTCGCGATGCTATCGATTCAGTTTTAAAATACTATGGACAAGAAATTATTTTAATTGACACTGCAGGTTTAAGAAAAAAATCTCAAGTGAAAGAAAATATTGAAATGTATTCTGTCCTTCGCACTTCTCGTGCTATCGAAAGATGTGATGTTGGTATTGTGATGATTGATGCTACTCGTGGGCTCGAAGATCAAGATAAGAAAATTATCAACCAAGTTGCTGATCAAAGAAAAGGTATTATTCTTGCCGTCAATAAATGGGATTTGATCGAAAAAGATACTAAAACTGCAGATATTTTTACTAAACAAATTCGTGAAGAATTAAGAACTTTTGACTATCTTCCGGTTGTTTATATTTCTGCTCAGACTAAGCAAAGAATTGCAAAAGTGCTTGATATAGCAATCAAAATTCAAGAAAAAAGAAGTATTAGAATTAAAACTTCTGAACTTAATAAAGTATTACTTCCATTCTTCGAAAAAACACCTCCACCAGCGGTCAGAGGTCAAGACTTGCGTATCAATTATATCACTCAGGTAGGTACAGAACCACCGGTATTTGCATTCTTCTGCAATTTCCCTCAGTTATTGCCGGATTCATATAAAAGATTTATGGAAAGAATTTTCAGAGAAAATTTTGAGCTCGAAGGAGTGCCAATTTCATTTATCTTCCGACGCAAAAATGTGGCTTGGGGAGAAGAAAAATAGTAAAAAAAAGAGCTTGACCAAAAAAATCAAGCTCTTTTTTTATATATTAAAATTAATCTTCTTCTTTGATTTCAATAGTTTTTGATTTGTCTTCGAAGAGAGCATCGATAAATTGTTCGGGTACAAAAGCCTGCAAATCGTCGATTTTTTCGCCCACACCAATATATCTTACAGGGATTTTCAACTCATTTGCAATAGGGATTACTACGCCACCTTTGGCAGTACCGTCTAACTTAGTAAGAACAATACCGGTAATACCGGCAACTTTCATAAATTCCTTAGCTTGCTGAATTGCGTTTTGGCCAGTTGTAGCATCCAAAACAAGGAAAACATCAGAAGGAGCATTTTCTTTGAGTTTTTTCATAACTCTGCTAATTTTTTCTAATTCAGCCATAAGATTAGTTTTGTTATGAAGTCTGCCAGCAGTATCAATAATCACTACTTCTTTTTCTCTATTAATTGCAGCATTCAGTGTGTCGTAGGCAACAGCAGCCGGATCGGCACCTTGTTTTTGTTGAATAATTTCAACATCAGCTCTTTCAGCCCATATTTCAAGCTGTTCGTTGGCAGCAGCTCTAAAAGTATCTGCAGCACCAATAATAACAGATTTGCCGGCTTGGCGATAGTTATAAGCTAATTTGCCGATTGTAGTAGTTTTTCCAACTCCATTTACTCCGATAACTAATATAACATGAGGCTTTTCTGTTGTGTCGTAAACAGCATCAAGACTAGAAGAAGGTGATTTTATAAGTATATCTTTAATTTCATCTTTAAGCAAAGCATATAAGTCTTCAGCATTTTCAAAACCTTCTTTTTTTACTCTCATTCTAAGGTTTTTGATAATTTGATCGGTTGTATCAACACCAATATCGGCAGTAATCAAAATTTCTTCGATTTCGTCAATCAAATCATCATCAATTTTGCGTCCTACTCTTAAAACGGATTGGAGTTTATCAACAAAAGATTTTCTTGTTTTAGACAATCCCTCTTTGATTTTTTCAAATCCAATGGCAGTTTTTACTGCTTCAGTTGTTTTTTCGACTGCGGTGGATACTGCTTCGCTTATTCGCTCGCTTGCTTTTTCTACTTGTTCGGTTACTTTATCTACTTGTTGAGTAACCTTTTCTTTTAATTTCTGAAAGAAACCCATACTTTTTTTATGCAATTTTTTAAAATGTGTATAACAAAACAATCTAATATACGAAATTTTAAGTAGTTAACATAATGATTTGATTGCTGTAAATCTTAATTTGAAATTTTGAAAAATTTAATAATATTAACTAACTTTTTAATATTAATATCGTATTGACTAATTTGTATATTGCATTTTTGCAATTTTAGCATAAATAGGAGTAAAAATGAAATTTATAGATAGATTTAAAGCATTGTACAACAAAATTCCTGCATATATTCGAGTATTTATAAGTGTATATTTAATTGCCATATCAATATTTTTTGTATTCAGATTGATATTTTTGATTAATGGTAGCGAAGGTCTCGAAGGAGTTCCATTCAATGTTGTTTTGAGATCATTCCTTGTAGGCGTTTGGTTTGATATTGTCGTTACAGGATATTGTGCAATTTTACCTTTTGTATTATCATTCTTAAGTGAAATGATAGTGCCCAATTCTAAAATTGCTAAGAGAGCTGTGTTTTGGATTCTTAATCTATTGCTTTTAGCTGCAGTTGCTATTAATGCATCTGATATACCTTACTATTCATATTATAATACCCGACTTACAGTAACAATTTTCAATTGGTTTTCTACTCCAAAAATTGTAGTTGGTATGTTGACCGAAAATATTGAATATATTATATATGGGATAGTATTTTTTGCTTTTGCTATTGCGCAGTATTTTCTTTTGAACAAAGCCTTCAAGCCATGGTTGAATAATGCAGTCGAAAAGAGATCTTTAAAGAACTACATTGTGTCTTCAATTATTTTTTTGATAAGTGGCTTTTTGATGTTTGCAGGTATTAGAGGAAAAGTATCAGAGCTTCCTATAAAATGGAGCGATGCTTATTTTTCAATTTATCCTTTTCCCAATCAAGTTGGTTTAAATCCTGTCTTTACACTTGGATCATCATTCGAGCAAGAAAGAAAAGCTAAAAAAATTATAGCACAATTTATGGATATCGAAACTGCAATTCAGCAAACAAGAAATATATTTGGTATCACAAATACACCATATTCTTCGCCAATAGCCAGACTTGAAAATGCTGGCGAAAAAGGGAATAAATATAATGTAGTGCTTGTTCTAATGGAAAGTATGACTCGGGGTTTTCTGGGATCTTCAGGAAGATACAAGCCGAGTTTGACTCCATTTTTGGATTCATTAATCGATCAATCAATATTTTTTGAAAATATTTATGCCGATGGTATTCATACATTTAATGGAGTATGGGCTACAACTACTTCAATGCCATCAGTACCTGATGAGTATTGCCCGATGAGTAGAATGGAAAATGCTCAACAATTTTCTGGTATTGCTGTTACTTTGCTCAAAAACGGTTATCATACTTTTTTTGCCTGCCCACATGACGCTGAATTTGATAATATGGGAGGATTTTTAAGTCTAAACGGTTATGAACATATCACTTCCCAATTGAATTTTGGTATTTCAGATTATAATAATACCTGGGGTGTGGCAGATCATGTTATGTTCAATAAAAACTTCCAGTACCTTAATGAAATGTATGCCAAAGGAAAACCATTTTTAGGTACATTCCTTACTGTGAGCAATCATGGACCATATAAGCTTCCTGCGGGTTTACCATCTGACTTTAAGCCAAGAGGTAAAGATGCAATGGAAAATGTGGTTTATTATGCAGATTGGTCTTTGCAGCAATTTATGGAAAAAGCTAAATCTCAGCCTTGGTTCGATAATACTATTTTTGTTTTTATTGCCGATCATGGCAAAAATCTTGAAAAAATTTATGAAATTGATTATTGGCACAAGCATATTCCCATGATCTTCTATGCTCCTAAGATACTAAAACCGGCAAAAGTTACAAATTGGGGTGGTCAGCAGGATATGTTTCCTACTTTGATGAGTATTCTAAAAATTCCATATGTCAATAATACGATGGGAATGAATTTGTTTCAGCAGGACCGTAAGTTTATGTATTGCAGTGCAAACTATGCAATTGCTGCCCTCG
>JAUQWR010000283.1 GCA_030835065.1 Candidatus Kapaibacterium sp. | reverse complement strand
TATTTTAACCGCCTTTTTTTCTATTTAAAACTATATTCTGAAGTTCAAAAATTGCATTTAATGTACTTTGGGCATCTGCTAAATTCTTACCGGCAATCTGATAGCCTGTTCCATGGTCGGGTGAAGTTCTTACAATAGGCAGTCCGGCAGTGAAATTCACACCGGCGCCTTTTGAAAGCAACTTCAATGGGATGAGACCTTGATCATGATACATAGCAATTATTCCATCATACTTTTTATACTCGTCGTAGGCAAAGAAACCGTCTGAAGCATAAGGACCAGAAGCATCAATTTCCATTGCATTTAATTTATGTATAGCTGGTATAATTATTTCGTTTTCTTCATGCCCAATCTTGCCATTTTCGCCAGCATGCGGATTAAGACTTAAAACCGCAATTTTGGGTTTACTAATTCCAAAATCTATTTGTAATGAATGATGGAATTTCTTTGCGCAAGTAATAATTTTTGAACAAGTTAGTTCGTAATGAACTTCTTTGAGTGGTATATGAATAGTAGCTAATGCCACTCGAATATTTTTATCGAATAAAATCATTAATGGATGAGATACATGACAAAGTTCTGCAAGTATTTCAGTGTGCCCTGAGAAGTTGACACCAGCCAGATAAATGGCTTCTTTGCTGATAGGAAGTGTCAATAAAGCATCAAATTTGCCATCAAGTACTGCTTTAGTAGAAAATACTATAGATTCATAAGCAGCAGCACCTGCCTTGCTTGTAAGTTTTCCAATCTGAAGTGGAAAATAGTCGTGAATATCAATAATATGAATTGAAAAATCTTCAATAATTAATTTATTATCAAGCACTTGAGCACTAAGATTGCAAGTTGATATATATTCACTTATTGAATTAGAATTGGAGGCAATGAAGAAATCAATATTAGAAATATCTTTTGAATAATACTTAATTAATTCAAAGGATTTAATCAAAGATTCAATCCCAATACCATTTAAATCGCCGCAAGAAATAATAATTTTCATAAAATTACACTTTATACTGAACGTTTAATTTTTTGCAATCTATAAGTATTCAACATTAATCCTACCAGCATTAAATTGACAATAAGAGCAGTACCGCCAAAACTCAAGAAAGGCAAAGGAATACCCATAACAGGCATAATACCAATAGCCATACCAATATTTATTAAAGTATGATAAAGAAAAATAGTTGCAGTTCCTATTATCGTTATACTTTGATATTTCGAACCTGCAGTAGATGCAGAATCAATGAATCTCCAAATTAGTGCTCCAATGAGAATGATAACTATTACACCACCAATAAATCCAAATTCTTCGGTGGGAACAGAAAAAATAAAGTCTGTCCATTGCATAGGGATATATCGCAATTGAGTCTGAGTACCTTGAAGATAGCCTTTACCAGAAAGACCGCCGGAACCCACTGCCATGACCGATTGTATTACGTTATATCCAGCTCCTCGAGGATTAGTACCAGGATTAAGAAATGTTTCGATACGTGCTTTTTGATGCTCAGCCAAATTTGGATAAATTGTTTTTTCATATATTACCGGGCTTGCAAACCCAATTCCTATAAATAATAATGCTGCTGATATTGTAAGTATAATATTTTTTCTGAAAATAAATAATAAACCGCATAAAATAATCAAAGCCAAGAAAAAGAATATTCCTCCTTTGAGCGAACTTACTACAATGATAGGAAGAGCAAGCAAAGCATAAAGAATAAAAGCTTCGAATCCTGTCCAGAAAAATATACCAATCAACATAGCAATAATAACAGTAGCAGAACCAAAATCCGGCTGCTTCATAATTAATATTAAATGAGGAATGGAATAAGCAATACATATTAATGAGTCGCGCCAAGTTCTTACATCCGTACCTTTTCTCGAAAGATGATTGGCTACAATCATCAAGACACCTAATTTAGCTAATTCTGCAGGCTGGAGCGAAAATCCAAATAGTCTAAGCCATCCTTTGGTACCGTTTACTTCTGTACCCCAAAGTACAGTAATAAGCAAAAGCAGCAAACTAGCACCATAAACGGTCCAAGAATTTAGTTTTACCCATCCTTCGGGCAGATAGGTTATTCCAATCATTAAGCTGGTACCAATCAAAGCAGCAGTGAGCTGTCTATAAAAATAGGAGCTCATATTGGAATCATAAGTTGCACTATAAATTGAAATCAAGCCTAACGCAACCAATCCAATAGTTATCAAAAAAGTTGTCCAATCGAAAAAATAGCCAGGAGCTCTATTTAAAGAAAATGTATTATCACTCATCAATTTCACCATTTATAAAAAAGCAAATTAAGAAAAAAAAATAAATCTATTATCACTATATAGCTTCAATTATTATATTTGTATTTGAAGGAGAAAATATGGATAGATATTATTTTATTGATCATACAGCCGATATCAGATTAGTTGTCGAATCTTCGAATATTAAACAACTTTTTGCAACAGCACTAAAAGGAATGAATGAATTATTAGATCCTATAATATCTGATGATGAAGTACAAACTGTTGAAATAATGATAGAGTCTAATTCGATTGAGCTTTTATTAATTGATTTTTTATCTGAAATTTTATACTTGAGTAATAAAAATAAATCTATATATAAAGTAAATAAAATATTTGAAATTAATAATAAAACAATCAAATGCGAATTGTATGGATCTAAAATCGAAAGATTTGCTGAAGATATAAAAGCTGTAACGTATCACGAAGCAGAACTAATTGAAGAAGATGGATTATTAAAGGCAAGAGTGATTTTTGATTTATAATTTATTTGCCCATACCTTTTATGATGGAAATATTATCTACATAACCAGTAGTAGAATTATCTATTTCGAATTCATATTCTGTATAATAGTATGCATCTTTTTTGGGAGTAAAACTTACTAAGAATTGCTTAGGATATTGAGGGATTAGATCTACTGGCATCGAGAAGTTTTCTATCTTGAATGCACTTGTATCGCCTTTAATTGATATATTAGTTAATTTTATAGGTTTGTCTGTAAAATTATAAATATTAATTGTTTTATAGACAGTTGTATTCATTTCGACATTTCCGAAATCCAAATCAGTAACATATACAGCCGGGCAAATTGCTGAAACTCTTGTAAATCCGACTCCTATATTATTTACATAAAGTGTATCACTAATATTACCAACATTATTTGCTCTTAGTTTGAAAGTAAGATATCTTTCGCTACCTTCTTCATTTTTTGGAGCAAGAGTAAATTCTTCAATATTTGAAATAATGAAATCTTTAGGTTTGTTTTTGAAATATAACTTAGAAACCTTAAAAGCCTGATTA